>NZ_JAZAQP010000003.1:0-230904 GCF_036231725.1 Pseudomonas sp. JH-2
GGCATCCTGGCCAGCGCTCGCTTCCCCATGCACACCAGCCTGCTGGAAGGGGTAAACAACCGCATCAAGGTGATCAAACGAATGGCCTATGGTTTCCGGGACTCGGACTACTTCTTCCTGAAAATCAAGGCCGCCTTCCCCGGGAAAGCGCGATGAACCTTTTTTCTTGCCCGCGATTTGCCTGCCGACCTTTACCTTGACTTTACCCTGACACCCGCGATGCGCCGCCGATAGCGTTGTCTACCAGGCATGCGAAACCACGAGACCGGCCGGCAGGCCGCTGCGAGGCATTCATGAAGTCGGGCATCTGGCGTCTGGCATCCGTTGGGCTGTTGTCGCTGGCCATCGCCGGCCAGGCCTTCGCCGAAGGTCAGGGCCCGGGTCAGGGCGACCATGGCGGGCATGGCGGCAATGGCGGAGGCCAATGGCAAGGACGTCCGCAGGGCAACCAGGGTGGCCAGTGGCAGGGCCGTCCGCAGGGCAGCCAGGGTGGCCAGCCGCAGGGCAACCAGGGTGGCCAGTGGCAGGGTCGTCCGCAGGGCAACCAGGGTGGCCAGTGGCAGGGCCGTCCGCAGGGCAGCCAGGGTGGCCAGTGGCAGGGTCGTCCGCAGGGCAACCAGGGTGGCCAGTGGCAGGGCCGTCCGCAGGGCAGCCAGGGTGGCCAGTGGCAGGGTCGTCCGCAGGGCAACCAGGGTGGCCAGTGGCAGGGCCGTCCGCAGGGCAGCCAGGGTGGCCCGCAGCAGGGCCGTCCGCAGAGCAACCAGGGCGGCCAGTGGCAGGGTCGTCCGCAGGGCAACCAGGGTGGCCAGTGGCAGGGTCGTCCGCAGGGCAGCCAGGGTGGCCAGTGGCAAGGTCGCCCCACGGCAGGCCGTGACGATCACGGCTCCGATCGCGGGCCGGGTGGCTGGACCACGCAGTGGCCCGGCGCCAACCAGGGTGGCGGCCAGCGCCCCGGCTCCGGCCGTCCGCCTGCCGGTGGCAACGCCTGGCAGAACCAGGGCCGGCCGCCGGCACCGGGCAACGACTGGCACGGTCGCCCGCCGGGCGGCAACTGGGGCCCGAAGCCTTCGTACTGGCGGCCCGGCTACGAGGTCGAGCACATGCCTCCCGGCTATCGCCGGGTGCCCTGGCGCGGCAACGACTACTTCTTCAACGACGGCTACTGGTACCGCCCCCATGGCTCGCGCTACGTGGTGGTGACGCCGCCCTACGGCGTGCGGGTCGGCTACCTGCCGTCCTTCGCCGAGCAGGTGTGGATCGGCAGCATGCTGTACTTCCTCGCCGCCGGTACCTACTACCTGTTCGACACCGGCTCGCAGAGCTACGAGGTGGTGCCCCCGCCGCAGCAGGCGCAGGCCGCGCCGATGACCAACCCATACGACGTGATCGCCTACCCGATGTACGGGCAGAGCCCGCAGCAGCAGGCCCAGGACCACTACGAGTGCCACACCTGGGCGGTCGGGCAGAGCGGCTTCGACCCGGCCATGGCCAGCTACGCGCCTTCGCAGCAGGCGGTGGATACCTACCGCGGGGCGCTGGGCAGTTGCATGCAGGGGCGTGGCTACAGCGTCAACTGATGGTCTCGCGGCCCACCACTTCCAGCGGGTCGGCGTGCACCAGCACCTCGGCGCGGGGGAACTCGGCGCGGATCGCCAGCACGGCCTGGTCGCACAGCGCATGGGCCTGGGACAGGCGCATGTCGCCGGGCAGCTCTAGGTGCAACTGGACGAACCAGCGGTCGCCGGAAATGCGCGTGCGCAGGTCGTGGGCGCCGGCCACCCCGGGCACCTGGCGCACCAGCTCGAGCATGCGCTCGCTGACGTCCGGCGGCAGCTCTTCGTCCATCAGCACCGCCACCGATTCGCGGGCGATGCGCACCGCGCTCCAGAGGATGTAGGCGGCGATGCCCAGGCCGAACACCGCGTCCATCTGCGGGAAGCCGTAGTGCGCCAGGAGCAGGGCGACCAGGATGCTGCCGTTGAGCAGCAGGTCGGAGCGGTAGTGCAGCGAGTCGGCCTGCACCGCCAGTGAGCCGGTGCGCTTGATCACCTGGCGCTGCAGCATCAGCAGGGCGACGGTCAGCGCCAGGGACAGCAGCATGACCAGGATGCCCCAGCCGGTGGCGCCCAGCGGTTCGGGGTGCTGCAGGCGATCCAGCGCCTGGGTGCCGATGAGCACCGCGCTGACCGAGATGAACAGCGCCTGGCCCATGCCCGACAGCGACTCCGCCTTGCCGTGGCCGTAGCGGTGGTCCTCGTCCGCCGGGCGCAATGCATAGCGCACCGCCAGCAGGTTGAGCAGCGAGGCGGCGCCGTCCAGCAGCGAGTCGGTGAGGCCGGCGAGCAGGCTCACCGAGCCGCTGTACCACCAGGCCAGGGCCTTGGTCACCACCAGGATGACGGCCACCGCCAGGGAAGCGCTGGTGGCCAGGTGCAGCAGGCGGGCACGCTCCTTGTCCAAGTTCAGCGGGTGTCCTGGCGTTGTGGCAGGAAGTAGATGTAGTCGAGCAGCGGCGCCGGCTGGCCGAGGGCGGTGAGCGCGGCGCTCATCTGCCCGCGGTGGTGGGTGCCGTGGTTGACCAGGTGCTGGACGATGTCGGCCAGGCTCTGGCGGTGCTCCTGGCCGGCCATGTTGCGGTATTCCAGCTGCTTGCCGAGGTCGCGTTCGTCCTGCTGCGCCAGCCACTGCTGCCAGCCGCCCACGCCTGCGCGGAGGAAGTCGGCCAGGGCGGCGCGGTCGGGCGCCGCCTCGGTGTCCAGGCGGGTGAACTGCCAGGGCCGGCCGGCGACGCGGTCGAGCCAGATGCGGTCGACCACCGCGAGGTGGTTGAGGGTGCCGTGCAGGCTGCCGAAGAACAGCCCGCGCGGCTCGCGGTAGACGGCTTCGTCCAGGGGCGCGACGGCCTCGAGGATGCGCTCGTGGGCCCAGAGATGGTAGTCGAGGAGTTTTTCCAGGTGGCGCCCCAGTGTCGCGTGCATGTCAGCCCTCCAGCTTGAGCCCCAGGCTGGCCAGTTGCTGCGGGTTGCCGACGCGCTGGATCAGGCGTGGGTCGTCCAGCGGCAGGGCACGGCCGGTCTCGCGTTCGATGATTGCCTTGAGTTTAGTCCGGTCCACCTGGCCGTCGGCGCCGACCGCCTCGTGCAGTTTCTCGGGGGCGACGGAGTACTTCTCGTCCGGCAGGTAGATGGCTCCGGTGGCGAAGTCTACGCCGAAGGCGATCAGCCCCGGGATGATGTAGAACAACAGTCCGATGGCGTCGAACACGGCGATGGCCGGGTCGATGCGGCCGTCGATCTGGCCGCGGCGGTCGGGGTAGAACAGGGTGCCGCAGGCGGCCAACTGGCTCAGCAGGGCTGCGCTGAGAACCGCGCAGGAAACTCGGGTGGCAAGACGCATGTAGAACCTCCTGGAGGGTACTTCCGGCAACTATATCAACGAGGCGCGGGGCGCCTCCATCGGCAGGCCGTGCTACCTGTAACTGGGACTGCGGCGGAGTGGCTGCGGTTCGCCGTTATAATCGCCGGTTCGTCATTTCCGTCTGCTTAAGGGTGGATGAAATATAGCCATGAATGCCCTCCCCATCGATGCTGTCCTGCCGGCCCTGCGCCAGGCCTTGAGCGCGCGCCACGAGACCGTGCTGGAGGCGCCGCCCGGCGCCGGCAAGACCACCCGGGTGCCGCTGGCGTTGCTCGACGAGCCCTGGCTGGCCGGACAGGGCATCCTCATGCTCGAACCGCGCCGCCTGGCCGCCCGCGCCGCGGCCGAGCGCCTGGCCGCCGAACTGGGGGAGCGGGTCGGCGAGACGGTCGGCTACCGCATCCGCCTGGACAGCAAGGTGGGGCCGAAGACGCGCATCGAGGTGGTCACCGAGGGCATCCTCACCCGCCGCCTGCAGGATGACCCGGCGCTGGAAGGCGTGGGGCTGGTGATCTTCGACGAGTTCCACGAGCGCAGCCTGGACGCCGACCTGGCCCTGGCGCTGACCCTCAATGGCCGCGAGCTGCTGCGCGACACCCCGCTGAAGGTGCTGGTGATGTCCGCCACCCTGGAGGGCGAGCGGCTTGCCGCGCTGCTCGACGACGCGCCCGTGGTGCGCAGCGAGGGGCGGATGTTCCCGGTGGACCTGCGCTGGGGCCGGCCTTTCCAGCCCGGCGAGTTCGTCGAGCCGCGGGTGCTGCAGACGGTGCTCCAGGCCCTGGCCGACGAGCCCGGCAGCCTGCTGGTGTTCCTCCCGGGCCAGGCCGAGATCCGCCGCGTTGCCGAGCAACTGGGCGAGGCCCTGGCCGGCCGCGACGAGGTGCTGCTGTGCCCGCTGCACGGCGAACTGGAACTCTCCGCCCAGCGCGCCGCCATCGAGCCGGCGCCGCCAGGCAAGCGCAAGGTGGTGCTGGCCACCAATATCGCCGAGACCAGCCTGACCATCGACGGCGTGCGCGTGGTGGTGGACGCCGGGCTGGCGCGGGTGCCGCGCTTCGACCCGGGCAGCGGCATGACGCGCCTGGAGACCCAGCGCATCTCCCGTGCCTCGGCCACCCAGCGCGCCGGCCGCGCCGGGCGCCTGGAGCCGGGCGTGTGCTACCGGCTGTGGTCCGAGGCGCAGCACGAGCAACTGCCGGCCTACGGCACGGCGGAAATCCTCCAGGCCGACCTCGCCGGCCTGGCCCTGCAACTGGGCCGCTGGGGCGTGGAGCCCGGGGAGCTGGCCTGGCTCGACGTGCCGCCGGCTGCCGCCTATGCACAGGCCTGCGACCTGCTCGATCGCCTCGGCGCGCTGAACGACAAGGGCGCGCTCAACGCCCATGGCCAGGCCATGGCCGAACTGCCGGCGCACCCGCGCATCGCCCACCTGCTGCTGCGCGGCCAGGCACTGGGCCTGGGCCGCCTGGCCTGCGACGTCGCCGCGCTGCTGGGCGAGCGCGACATCCTGCGCGGCGCCGGCGCCGACCTGCACGAGCGCACCGCCCTGCTGGCCGGGGAGTCGGCCGGCAACCGCGCCAGCCGCGGCGCGGTGCAGCGCGCGCGGCAGCTGGCCCGGCAATTCCGCGGCTACCTGCGCGGCCAGCCGGCCGAGGCGGTGGCCGACCCCGATCACCCGCGCTGGCTCGGCGCGCTGCTGGCCTTCGCCTATCCCGACCGTGTGGCCCGCCAGCGCCGCGGGGGCGGCGGCGAATACCGCCTGGCCAACGGCCGCGCCGCGCAGTTCGGCGAACCGGACGCGTTGATGAAGGAGCCCTGGCTGGTGGTCGCCGACCTCGGCAGCCGCCAGGGCCAGCGCGAAGAGCGCATCTACCTGGCCGCCGCCCTGGACGCGGCGCTGTTCGACTCGGTGCTGGCCGAGCAGGTGAGGGCGCACGACGAACTGGACTGGGACGAGCGCGAAGGCGTGCTGCGCGCCGAGCGCCAGCGCAAGGTCGGCGAGCTGGTGCTGTCCAGCGAGGCGCTGCCCAACCTCGACGCCGAGGCCCGCAGCCGCGCGCTGCTCGGCCTGGTGCGGCGCAAGGGCCTGGAGCTGCTGCCCTGGACCCCGGAGCTGCGCCAGTGGCAGGCGCGGATCGCTTTGCTGCGCCGGCTCGACCTGGAAAGCAAGGGCGAGAGCGAGTGGCCCGACGTCGGCGACCAGGCCCTGCTGGCGAGCCTGGAGGCCTGGCTGCTGCCCTACCTGGGCAAGGTCTCGCGCCTGGCCCACTTCGCCAACCTGGAGCTGCCCGGCATCCTCCACGGCCTGCTGCCCTGGCCGCTGCCGCAGCGCCTGGACGAACTGGCGCCGCGCACCCTGCAGGTGCCGTCCGGCTCGAACATCCGCCTGGACTATAGCGAATTCCCGCCAGTGCTCGCGGTGCGCCTGCAGGAGCTGTTCGGCCTGGCCGACACCCCGCGCATCGCCGGCGGCCGCCTGGCGGTGAAACTGCACCTGCTGTCGCCGGCGCAGCGCCCGGTGCAGGTGACCCAGGACCTGGCCAACTTCTGGCGCAGCACCTACGCCGAAGTGAAGAAGGACCTCAAGGGCCGCTACCCCAAGCACTACTGGCCGGACGACCCGCTGATCGCCGAGCCGACCGCGCGGGCCAAGCCGCGCAGATGAGCATGAGTCGGAATTAAAATGCTGGTTTATTGTCTGTTCACTACTTGAATCGGAATTGTATTGCCGGAAAATGCGGGTATAGCTAAATTGGTCGGTATCAGAGTTCCGATTCAGGCGCCCACATGTCCGAGCAACTCACGCTCCAGACCTACGTCGATGGCCAGTGGCACGATGCCCTGGTGCTGACGGTCGAGAACCCCGAGAAGGTTTCGCTCGGAGCGACCTCGGCCGGCTATGCCACGGACTACCTCGTGACGTTCATCGAGCGGATGGACTCGGTGATGGAGCCGGCGGTGAGCGTGAACTTGCCGCTGGGCTGGAATTCGGTGCGAGGTACCGGGTACCCGGCCTTCGTCTACGACATCATTCCCGCGGGCGCGGCATACCGTTCCCTGCTCAAGCGGTTCGGCGGCGACAAGCCCGAGGGGATGGACGTGGGGCTCTTCATCTTCAAGCGCTGCACGCCGTCGCCCATCGGGCATCTGCGGGTGAAGGAGTCGTTCGACTATCTCGATACCACGCGCAAAGAGGCCTTCGCGCGACAGGAGGTGGAGGACAGGACGAACGAGTTCCTCGAATACGCCTACGAGACGGGGGCCGCGCTGGGCGGCGCCACGGGGGCGCAAGGCGAGGCGCCGAAGCTGCTCATGGCCGAGGACGACCAGGGGCAGCTTCATGCCGACGCCATGCTCGCGGACGACCAGGTGCGCCGGCACTGGCTGATCAAGTTCGCCCGCAACCGGGTGAGCGAGACCGACAAGGCCATTCTTCGGGCCGAATACCACTACTACCGGGCCATCGCCGAACTGGGGCTAGACACCGTTCCCATCGATGGGCTGGCGCTTTGCGAGGGGACGCGGCCGAGTCTGTGGATGCCCCGCTTCGACCGCCGCATAGTCGATGGGCGGGTCGAGCGCATTCCCATGGAATCGATCTACTCGGTCTGTCAGGTGACCGAACAGGGGCAGAGGATGGCCCACGAGGACGTTCTCCAGCGCCTGGCTGCCCTCTGGACTGCCAATGGCCAGGGCGCGGAAGTGGAGGACCTGGTATTCGAATATGTCCGGCGCGACCTGCTGAACAAGATTCTCGGCAATTCGGACAACCATGGTCGGAACACTGCGATCTTCCGCAGCGCCGGTCGGTTCCAGCTGGCGCCTGTCTATGACCTGGCGCCGATGGTGCTCGATGCCGAGGGCATAACGCGCGCGACGAAGTGGGAGAGCGAACGCAGGGGGAATCCGGATTGGGCCGAGGTCTGCGCCGCCCTGAAGGGCATTGCCGAGCCGAACACCCTGATGGCTCGCCTGAAGAAGGCCGCACAGGCATTCAGGGCCCTTCCCGAATTGCTCGCGGACCTGCCCGACGAGGTGAAGCGCTCGGCGAACATCCCGCTCAACCATCTGGACAGACGCCTGGGCGAATGGGGGCTGCTATGAGAGACATCACCGTCGAGGAGCGCCAACGGCTGATCGACGACATCCTCCGGGCGAACGTGCAGGGCTGGGAGTCGCTCGGTGTTTCCATCCGTCGGCTGCGTGTCGAGGTCACCGGGTTGGACCAGGACACCTTCGCCGCCATGTGCAGGATGTCGACGAAGGCGCTCTACCAGCTGGAGAACGACAAGGGGAATCCCACCCTCGGAACGCTCAACGGCATCCTCAACAAGTTCGGCATGAGGATGGCGCTGGCTTCGATTGTGGCCGATGCGGCGTTCCCGGCGCGGTCCGGCAAGGCCGAGGGCCGGCCCCTTCCTCGCGGTACCAGCCCCTCCATGGCGAAGCGCCGGGCAGCGGCCGGGCCTGCCGGGAAGAGCAAGGCCTGAAGGCGCACCCATGGCCAGCACCGCGGGGGCGTTTCGCAGGCTTTCGAGGGCGCCCGGGCGCAGCGCCAGAGCGGCCGCCTCGTCTACAATAGGCACAAATCGCCGCGAGTCCCCCCATGTCCGAAACCGATAGCCGAGCGCTGCAAGACCTGCCGCTGGAGCAGCTGATCGCCTGCCATGAATGCGACCTGCTGATGCGCCGCGAGCCGGTCCCCACGGGCAACCGCTCGGTCTGCCCGCGCTGCGGCTACGAGCTGGAGATCCACCGGCCGCACATGGTGCGCCGCGCCCTGGCGCTGGTGCTCACCGCGCTGATCCTGTACGTGCCGGCCAACTTCCTGCCGATCATGAAGATCAACATCCTCGGCCAGACCGGCGTCGACACCGTCTGGAGCGGGGTGCAGGGGCTCTACAACTCGAACATGCAAGGCGTCGGCATCGTGGTGTTCCTGTGCAGCATGGTGATCCCCCTGGCCAAGCTGCTGTGCCAGCTGTTCGTCCTCTGCAGCCTGCGTTTCGACGTGGCGCGCGGGCAGGCCATGCAGCTGCTGCGCTGGTACCAGCACCTGCGCGAGTGGGGCATGCTGGAGGTCTACCTGATGGGCATCCTGGTGGCCATCGTCAAGCTGATCGACATGGCCGAGCTGCACATCGGCGTGGGCCTGGCCTGCTTCATCGGCCTGCTGTTCAGCCAGATATGGCTGGAGGTGACCATGTCGCGCCACCAGGTGTGGGAAGAACTGGCCGGGGAGTTCGACGATGAGGGCCATTGACGCCGGTATCCTGACCTGCGGCGAATGCCACCAGCTCAACCGCGCCACCGACGAGGAGCCGCAGCACTGTT
Organism: Pseudomonas sp. JH-2; assembly: GCF_036231725.1. Lineage (NCBI taxonomy): Bacteria > Pseudomonadati > Pseudomonadota > Gammaproteobacteria > Pseudomonadales > Pseudomonadaceae > Pseudomonas > Pseudomonas sp. JH-2. The sequence continues at coordinate 8,752 of NZ_JAZAQP010000003.1, forward strand.
CGCGCTGTGGCTCGGCGCTGCACGCGCGGCGGCCGAACAGCCTCACCCGCACCTGGGCGCTGCTGATCACCGCGGCCATCCTCTACATCCCGGCGAACCTGCTGCCGATCATGACCGTCAACTTCCTCGGCAGCGGCACCCCGGCGACCATCATGGAAGGGGTGGTGGAGCTGATCCACGCGGACATGATCCCGGTGGCCGCGGTGGTGTTCGTCGCCAGCATCCTGGTGCCGACCTTCAAGCTGGTCGGCATCGCCCTGCTGCTTTACTCGGTGCAGCGCCACCAGCCGATGTCGGCGCGGCAGCGCATCGTGATGTACCGTTTCATCGAATGGATAGGTCGCTGGTCGATGCTCGATATCTTCGTCATCGCCATCCTCGTGACCCTGGTGAATTTCGGCAACCTGGCCAGCATCGAGGCGAACCTCGGCGCGGCCGCCTTCGCCTGCGTGGTGGTGCTGACCATGCTGGCCGCAGTGACTTTCGATCCCAGGCTGATCTGGGATAACACGGACGCGGAAAACGACGATGAGTGAACTCCCCACCCCCAAGCTGCGCAAGACCACCAACTGGTCGGCGATCTGGATCCTGCCGCTGATCGCCCTGGCGATCGGCGCCTGGCTGGCCTGGCGGGCCTACGACCAGGCCGGGGTGATGATCAACATCCAGTTCGAGAGCGGCGACGGCATCCAGGCGAACAAGACCGAGGTGATCTTCAAGGGCATCGCCGTGGGCAAGGTGATCGACCTGCACGTGAACAAGCCGACGCTGGGCGTGACCGCCACGGTGGAGATGCGCAAGGAGGCCATCGAGTACCTGAGCGAGCGCACGCGCTTCTGGCTGGTCAAGCCGCGGGTCTCGCTGGCCGGGGTGACCGGGCTGGAGACACTGGTGTCGGGCAACTACATCGCCATCGACCCGGTGAAGGGCGAGCTCAACCACGATTTCGTCGCGCTCAAGGAGCCGCCGCCACTGTCCGACAGCCTGCCCGGCCTGCACCTGGTGCTCAAGGCCGAGCGCCTGGGCTCGCTGGAGCAGGGCAGCCCCATCTACTACCGGCAGATCCAGGTCGGCCAGGTGAAGAGCTACCAGTTGGCCGAGGACCAGAAGACCATCGAGGTGAAGGTCCACATCGAGCCGGCCTACGCCAACCTGGTGCGCAAGCACACGCGCTTCTGGAACGCCAGCGGCATCACCCTGTCCGGCAGCCTCAGCGGGCTGAAGCTGCGCACCGAGTCGCTGGCCAGCATCGCCGCCGGCGGCATCGCCTTCGCCACCCCGGACAGCTACCCGGACAGCCCGCCCACCGACCCGACCAAGCCGTTCCGCCTCTACGAGGACTACGACGCCGCCCAGGCCGGCCTGGCAGTGCGCCTGAAGGTCGACGACGTCAGCGGCCTTTCCGCCGGCAGCACCCCGGTGATGTACAACGGCGTGGAGGTCGGCACGGTCAAGGCCATCGACATGAACAAGGACTTCAACGGCGCCACCGCCACCCTGTCGATGGACCCGCGCACCGAGGAGTTCCTCAACGCCAAGACCGAGTTCTGGCTGGTCAAGCCGAGCATCTCGCTGGCCGGCATCACCGGGCTGGAGGCGCTGGTGAAGGGCAACTACATCGCCGTGCGCTTCTCCAAGGAGGGCGAGCCGACCCGCGAGTTCGCCGTGCGCCCGAAGGCACCGCCGCTGAACCTCGACGCACCGGGCCTGCACCTGGTGCTGACCAGCGACCGCCTGGGTTCGCTGGAGGTGGGCACGCCCATCCTCTACCGGCAGATGAAGGTCGGCACCGTGCAGAGCTACCAGTTGTCCCGCGACCGCCAGCGGCTGGTGGTGGGCGTGCACATCGAGCCTGAATACGCGGCCCTGGTGAACACCTCCACGCGCTTCTGGAACGTCAGCGGCGTGACCCTGAGCGGCGACCTCAACGGCATCAAGTTCAAGAGCGAGTCGCTGCAGACGCTGATCAGCGGCGGCATCGCCTTCGACACCCCGGACCCCAAGGCCGCGCCCATCACCAAGGTGCGCCGCTTCGCCCTCTACGACAGCGAGGAAAGCGCCCACGCCAAGGGCCAGGTGATCGAGCTGCGCGCCGACTCGGCCGACGGCCTGCGCGAGGGCACCGTGATCCGCTACCGCGGCCTGGACGTGGGCCGCGTGGAGCAGGTGGACCTCAGCCGCGACCTCGGCGGCGTGGTGCTCAAGGCCCGCCTGGTCAAGGCCCGGGACAGCATCGCCCGCCAGGGCAGCCGCTTCTGGGTGGTCTCGGCGCAACTCGGCCTGGGCGGCGCGGAGAACCTCGGCACCCTGGTCAGCGGCCCCTACATCGAGGTGCTGCCGGCAGCCAAGCCGGGCCCGGCGCAGAACAGCTTCAGCCTGCTGGCGCAGCAGCCCAACCGCCTGCTCGACGCCGACGGCCTGCGCCTGACCCTCAGCGCCGCCCGCCGCGGCTCGCTGAAGCCGGGCGTGCCGGTGACCTACCGCGAGGTGCAGGTGGGCAAGGTCACCTCCTTCGAGCTGGGCGAGCAGGGCGACCGGGTGCTCGTCCACATCCTCATCGAGCCGCGCTACGCGCCCCTGGTGCGCACCGGTAGCCGCTTCTGGAACACCAGCGGGGTCGGGGTGGACGCCGGCCTGTTCAAGGGCGTGAAGGTGCGTACCGAGTCCTTCGAGACCATCCTCGCTGGCGGCGTGGCCTTCGCCACCCCGGACAACGCCCAGATGGGCGCCGCGGCGCGGCCGGGGCAGACCTTCGCGCTGTTCGACGAGTACCAGGACGAGTGGCTGCAGTGGGCACCGAAGATTCCGCTGGGGAAGGCGGTGGGCGAGTAGGGCGTATAACCGTTCGCGGTTATACGCCGCTTATCCGAGGCCAAGCGCCCCGCCGGGAGACCGGGCGGGGCGTTTCCTTTTGGGGCCTTGGGCTTTTTGTAGGAGCGAGCTTGCTCGCGAATCGTGTTCACCGGTGGCTTCGGTGCTTGGGTCTGGCTCCTTTCCCTCTCCCCAACCCTCTCCCTGAAGGGAGAGGGTTGGGGAGAGGGTGCTCTTCGGGATGATACCTTTCGCGAGCTAGAGCCAGGCGCCCCCCTCGCTCCTACGAAAAGCCTGGCGCCTCAGCGGCTACTGCGCGCCGCCCGGGTGGTCAGCAGGTACACCGGCACCCCCGAGATCAGGATCAGCAGCGCCGCATAGGGCGCCGCCGCCGCGTATTCCAGCGTCGAGGTATGCACCCACACCGCAGTGGCCAGGGTCGTCAGCCCGGTGGGGCCTAGCACCAGGGTGGCGGTCAGTTCCTTCATGCTGTCGAGGAACACCAGCACGAAGCCCGCGCCCATGGCCGGGGAGATGATCGGCAGGGTGATGCGCAGGAAGGCGCGCAGCGGCGTCTGGCCGAGGGTGCGGGCGGCTTCCTCCAGTTGCGGCGAGGCCTTTTCCAGGGCCACGCGGATCGGCGCCTGGGCCAGGGGCAGGAACAGCAGGGCGTAGGCGATCAGCAGCAGGGCGCTGGTCTGGTACAGGTCCGGGACGTAGTGCAGGGCGAAGTACACCAGCGACAGGGCGATCACCAGCCCCGGCAGGGCCTGCAGCAGGTAGGGCAGGCGTTGCGCCCAGCGCGCCAGCGGCCCGGGGTAGCGCACCACCAGGAAGCTCACCGGCAGCGCCAGCAGGCAGCCGAGCAGGGCGCCGCCGAAGGACAGCGACAGCGACGACAGCAGCGCCTGGCCGATCTCCAGCAGCGGGAAGGCCGCCGAGGCGCCGGTGAGCAGCCAGTAGCCGAGCATGGCCATGGGGATGCCGGTGCCGACCACCACCAGTGCTACCAGCAGCAGCTGCAGCGGCCATTTCCAGGCGCCCAGGCGCACCCGCCCGGCCTGCCGCGCGCTGCCCTGGCCGGTGCGCACCAGGCGGCCGCGGCCGCGCATGCGCAGTTCCAGCCACAGCAGCAGGAAGCACAGCGCCAGCAGCACCGAGGAGAGCATGGCCGCGGTGGCGTTGCTGAATTCCAGTTCGAATTCCTGGTAGATCGCCGTGGTGAAGGTCTGGAAGCGCAGGATCGACAGCGCGCCGAACTCCACCAGCATGTGCAGCGCCACCAGCAGGCTGGTGGCCGCCAGCGTCGGGCGCAGCAGCGGCAGGGTCACCCGCCAGAACACCTGGCGGCGCGACACGCCGAGCATGCGCGCGCTTTCCTCCAGCGACGGGTCGAGGTTGCGCAGGGTGGCCGCCAGCGGCAGGTACACCAGCGGGTACTTGGACATGGCCATGACCAGCACCGCGCCGCCCAGGCCCTCGTAGGCCGGGCTCAGCGACACCCAGGTGAAGCTGCTGACGAAGGAGGGGATGGCGAACGGCAGGCACAGCAGCACGTTCCAGTAGCGCCGCCCGGGCAGGTCGCTGCGCTCCACCAGCCAGGCGCAGGCCAGGCCGAGCAGGGCGCTGGCCAGGGTGACCAGCACCAGCAGCTTGAGGGTGTTGCCGAACAGGCGGAACACGTAGGGCCGCCAGAGCAGTTCCCAGGCCATGTGCCAGCCCGAGTCCCAGGCCTTGGCCGCGACGTAGAACAGCGGCAGCGCCGCCAGCAGGGCGAGCAGGACGACCGGCGGCAGCAGCCACAGCGGCGCCTTGCGCCCGTGGCCGCCGCGGGCCTGGACCACGGGCGCGGCGATGGACATCAGTTCAGGCCGACGTCGCGTTCAAGGTCGAGCGCGTCCTTGGCCTCACCCATGTCGGCGGGGCTGAGCTGCGGCGGGTTCAGCTCGGCGAACGGCTTGAGCTGCGGGTCGGCCTGCATGCCCTTGCGCAGCGGGTACTCGGCGGACTGGCTGAGGATGGCCTTCTGGCCCTCTTCGCTGAGCATGAAGGCGACGAACTGCTGGGCCTCCTTCGGGTGCTGGCTGGACTTGAGCACGGCGGCGCCGGAGACGGTGACCAGCGCGCCCGGGTCCTGGTTGCCGAAGAAGTACAGGCGCGAGTTCAGTTCGCCCTTCTCCTTCTTCAGGGTGTACCAGTAGTAGTTGTTGATCAGCGCCATGTCGACCTCGCCGTTCTCCACGGCTTTCATGGCGGTGACGTTGTTGGTGTAGATGGCGCCGAAGGCCTTCAGCCCGGTCAGCCAGTCCTCGGCGGCGTCGCGGCCCTTGAGCTTGATCACGGCCGAGACCTGCTCGAGGAAGGCGCCGCTGGTGGGGACGAAGCCGAAGCGCCCGGACCACTGCGGGTCGGACAGGTCCATCAGGCTCCTGGGCAGGTCCTTCTCGTCGATCTTCTTCGGGTTGTAGGCCAGCACCCGGGCGCGCGCGGTGATGCCCACCCAGTCGCCCTTGCCGCCGGCGTTCTGCGCCTCGACCAGGGCCAGGGTGCCGGCGTCCAGCGGGGCCAGCAGGCCGGCGCCGGACAGGCGCATCAGCGGCGGCGATTCCTCGGTGTAGATGACGTCGGCCGGCGAGCGCGCGCCTTCCTCGGTGATCTGGCTGGCCAACTGGCCATCGCCGCCCTTGCGGATCTTCACCGGGATGCCGGTCTTGTCGGTGAAGGCCTTGGCGATGGCGATGCCGGTGGCGGCGTGCTGGCCGTTGTACAGGGTGAGGGTGACCGGATCGGCCGCGGCATGCAGAGACAGGCCGCCGAGCAGGCAGGCCAGGACAGCGCCCTTGACGCCGGCGAGCAGACGAACAGACATGGAAACTCCCGTGGTGTCGCCAATGAGAATGCAAGCCATTATATGTAACCTGGCCTTTCCGGCCAAACTCCATAGCTTGCTCATGAACACCGCCGCCGGTTGCGTGCCGGCGGCGGCGGGCGGTCAGGCCGGTTCCGCGGCCTCCTCGGCCTCGGTGGCGGGGCGGTCGACGGCGAGTTCGCGGCGGCGGATGAACTTCCAGTCCGCCTCGTCGATGTAGATGCCGCTGGGCCCGCTGCCGCCTTCCAGGTCGATGGCCACCTGCGCCGACACCTGCGGCTTGACGCTCGCCAGGATGGGCACGAAGCCCAGCTGCAGGCTGGTCTCCAGCAGCGCGGCCTGGTTGCGCTCGTCGATGTCGGCGGCCTCGTCGAGGTAGTAGGGCAGGCGGATGCGCCCGGCCTGCTCGCGGTCCATCAGGTGCAGCAACAGGTACATGTTGGTCAGCGCCTTGATGGTCATGGTGGTGCCGTTGGAGGCGGCGCCGTCGATGTCGGTGTGGACGATCGGCTGGCCGCCGACCTTGGTGATCTCGAACGCCAGCTCGAACAGGTCCTTCAGGCCCAACTGGTTGTTGTTCGCCGCCACCAGGCGCGACAGGTAGTCCTTGGCTTCCTCGTTCTTCGCATCCTGCTCGGCGCTCTGGGTCAGGTCGAACACCGAGAGGTTCTCGCCTTCCTCGTATTGGCCGGCGCTGTGGATGATCTGGTCGATGTGCTTGAGGGCGTCCTTGTTCGGCGCCAGCACGATGCGGAAGCTCTGCAGGTTGGAGACCTGGCGCTTGTTGATCTCGCGGTTGAACAGCGCCAGCTGGTGTTCCAGGTTGTCGTAGTCGCTGCGGATGTTGCGCAGGGTGCGGGCGATGTCGGTCACCGCCGCACGCCGCGCCTTGGCCAGGGTCAGGGCTTCGTCGGTGCGGTGCGCGTAGGCGTTGATCAGCAGCTGCAGGCGGCGCTCGGGGTCGTCCTCGCTGTCGAACTTGGCTACGCCCTTCAGGCGCACCTGGGCGTACAGCGCTTCGATCTGGCCGTCGATGCGCTGCAGTTGCTGCCAGGTGTCCTGGTAGTCGTTGAGCAGCGGCAGCAGGTTGTCCAGGGAGTCGTCCACCGGCTCCATGAACGGCGTGCCGAACGGCAGGTCGGCGGGCAGCAGCTGGCGGCGGCGCAGGGCGTCGTCGAGGGTGCGCTGCTTGGCTTCCAGGTCGGCCAGTTGGCGGCCCACCAGCTGCAGCTTGGCGGACAGCTGCTGGACGCGTTCGGTGAAGGCGTCGGCCGAGCGTTTCAGCTCGTCCTGGGTGGCTTCCAGCTGCGCCAGGGTTTCCAGCTTGGCCGGCTCCTCGGCGCTCAGGGTCTGGCTGCGGCGGTAGTCTTCCAGGGCCTTCTGCGCGTCCAGCACCTCCTGGTACAGCTTGTCGGCCTGGGCCTTGCTGGCGTGGCGGTCGGCGGCCACGGCCTGCTGGGTCTTGAGCTGCTTGAGCTCTTTCTCCAGGCGTTCCTTCTGGTCGCGCAGGGCGGCGCGGTCGGCCAGGGCCTGCAGCGCCGGCGGCTCGATGTGTGAGAGGTCGATGGACAGGCCCGGCACTTCGAAGCGCTCGCCCTTGAAGGCGTCGAGTATTTTCTCGACGCTGCCGACCCACTGGCCGTCCTCGTCCAGGCTCACGCCCTTGTCGCCCAGCGGCAGGCTGAACAGCGCGCCGTTGAACAGGCGCATCAGGCGTTCCACGTCCTGCTGCGAGAACTCTTCGCGCAGGCGGGCGTAGCTGTTGTTGTCGGCGTGTTCGAGCTGCTGGCGCACGCTTTTCACGCGCTTCTCCAGGTCGCGCACGCGCTCGTCGAGGTCCTCGCTGGTGAACTGCCGCGAGTGCGCCAGGGCGCCGGCCAGTTCGTCGTGGGCGTCCTTGGCGGCGAGCAACTGCTGCTCGAGAATCTTGGCGTCCTCGACCAGCGCGAAGCGGTTCTTCAGTACCGCCAGCTCGCCCATCCAGCGCTGGATCTCGCTGATCTCGCGCTCCAGGCGCATCAGTTCGGCGGTGCCGCCGCGCTGTTCGTTCTGCAGGCCGTCCTGCTCGTTGCGGTAGTGCTCGGCCTGGATCACCAGCTCTTCCTTGCGTGCCCCGGCGTAGTCTTCCCAGGTGCCCAGCAGGTTGTCGAGCAGCGGCGAGAGGCGGTGCATCTTGCCGCGCAGGAATTCGCGCTGCTGCACGCCGTTGGCCAGTGCCTCGACCAGCGGGCCGGCGGCCACCAGGGCCTGGTAGTCGCCTTCCATGCGGCGCACGTCGCGGAAGGCTTCCTCGCAGGCGGCGATGTAGTCGACGCTGCCCGAGCGCAGGCTGTGCTCGAAGGCGTCGAGGAACAGCTGCTTGAGCTTGGCCGCGGTGATCTCGCGCATGTGCAGCAGGTTGATGAACAGCGAGCGGAAGGTCTTCAGGCTCTGTTCGCTGGTGGAGCGCAGCGGGATCAGCGTCAGGTCCAGCGGCACCGAGGTGTGCCCGCCGACCAGCAGCCGGCGCAGTTCGTCGGGCTTGAGTTCGTAGGCCTTCAGCCCGGCGCGTTCGAGGCTGGCGTACAGCTCGCGCAGGCGCAGGCAGGTGCCGTTCTTCTGGTAGTGCTCCAGGTCCAGCTCGCCCTGGTAGGCGAAGAACTGGTGGCCGAAGCCGCCGCCCGGGCCGCGCCCGCCGCAGCCGATGACGTGGCGGCCGTGGGGCAGTTCCAGCTCGATGAGGATGTAGCTGGTGTCGGTGGCGAAGTAGAACTTGCGCGAGGCTTCCAGGCTGTACTTGCCGAAGCTCATGTCCGACATGCGCGCCAGGATCGGGAATTGCAGCGCGTTGATCGACGCCGACTTGCCGAGGTTGTTGGCGCCGTACACCGACAGCGGCTGTTCCAGGGGGAAGATGCCGAGGCTGTAGCCGGCGGTGTTGAGCAGGGCGAAGCGGCGAATGCCGTAGCGTTCCTGGGTCATGCCTGGGCCTCCATGTCGGCTTGTTCTTCGGCGATGGCGCGGGCGAGGGCGTCTTCCTCGCTTTCCCCGGCTTCAACCGCGGCGGTTTCGGCCAGCAGCGGCGCCGGCTCGCAGGGCTCTTCCAGGCTGACGATGGGCTCTTCGTCTTCCTCGGCCAGGGCCGGGGCGACGTAGGCCAGGTCCTTGGCGTGCAGGCTGGCGGCCAGGTCGCGGTCCTGCTGCACCGACAGGCAGACGTCGAGGAAGCGGTGCATCGGTGGCAGGAAGCGGTACACGCCGTTGTCCTCGGCGGCGAAGCCGAGCTGGGTCATGCGCCGCATGACCTTCTCTTCCAGTTCTTCCTGGGTGGTCACTTCGGCCTGCAGGAACAGGTCGCGGTATTTCTCCAGCAGCGGCGGCAGCTCGTCGCGGCCGATGCTGCCGCCGTCGAGCACGGCCAGCGGGTCGCGGCCCTGGTCGGCCAGGTGCTCCACCAGGATGAAGGTGAACAGCGCCAGGCGCTGGGCGGTCTTGTTGACCTGGGCGCCGACCTGCTCCGGCACGAAGTAGTAGAAGCCGCGGGTGTCGCAGACCAGCTCGAAGCCCAGCGAGCGGAACAGCGCGCGGTACTGGTCCTGCTGGTTGGACAGCTGGCTGTACAGCTCGGGGTCGCGGCGGCTGATGTGGAAGCCCTTGAACAGCTCGCGGAAGATGGGCCCGAGCTGGGTCAGTTCGGAAAGATTAATCTGCATGGGTTTCGCTCGCTTTGTCGCCCTTGCCGCTCTGGGCGGCCAGCAGGGCGAAGGAGCACAGGCTGACGCTGTGCTGGGCGGTATCGTAGTCGCGGCGCTCCAGGCGCTCGCGCTGGAAGCGGCCGTCGCGCGACAGGCGCGAGAACCAGTAGAGCAGCTCGTCGGTGGCGCCTTCGGGCTCCTGCTCCAGCAGCCAGACCATCAGGTCCGGCAGCGGCAGGGCGGCCTGGCAGCGCTCGAGCATCTCCCGCGCGGTGCGCGGCGCGGCGCGCGGGCCGTCGCCGCCGCGTTTGCCGCTGGCCTTGGGGAAGTGCGCCGGCTTGGGCTCGAAGCGGGCCAGGGCGAAGACGTAGCTTTCCACCTGCGAGGCGCTGCCGAGGAAGGTGCTCTGCGGCCGGGTGAACAGCGGCATGGAGGCCTGCGGCACGGCTTCGATGCCCTTGCGGCGGATCACCGACAGGGCCAGGGCGGCGCCACGGGTGATGGCGTTGTGCCTACGGGCTTCCTCGCGCAGCGGCAGCAGCAGTTCGCGGGCGCGGCGCAGGGTGAGCTGGGCGGTGGTCTGCATCTCCAGGATGCGCGCGTGGGTGCGCAGCAACTGGTCGTCGTCCACCAGCTGGCCGAGGCGCTGCTGTTCGCCCAGCAGGCGCAGCAGCACCTGCTCGACGCGGCGCACGCCCTGCTCGAAGGCGCCGTCGGCGGAAACCAGCTGGATCATCGGCTCGACGTATTCGTCCCAGGTCGCCAGGACCTCGGCGTAGCGCTGGCGCAGGGGAATCTGCCGGTCGCTGGTCTTGGCCCGCTCGGCCACGGCGATCAGCGCCTGTTCGTCGTTGGCCAGCTTCTTCAGCACGTCGCGCACGCGCATGTCGAGCAGCCGCAGCTGGCGCGCCAGGTCGTTGCCGTCGCGCACCTCGAAGGCGTCGCGGATGTAGCCGGCCAGGCGTTCCAGGTGGCGCAGGTAGGCCTCGATCTCCAGGCACAGGCCCAGGCGGTGCTCGTGGCGCAGGTAGGCGAGGAAGTCGTGGATCTGGGCGTTCAGCTCGAAGCGGTTGGGGCTCTTGGCCACCGGCACCAGGATGTCCAGGCGGATCCACTGGTCGAGCAGGGCGGTGACGTCCGCCGGGCTGCCTTCGGGCAGCTGCGCCGTGAGTTGCAGGCGCAGCTCGGCCAGGCTCAGGGTGCCGCTGTCGAAGCGCTCGCAGAGCGGCTCCAGCAGGGCCCAGTGTTCGGCGAGGGCGCGCAGTACGCGTCGGGGGTCGATCATCGGGTAACCGCAGGTGACGGGTAAAGGGGGCGATTGTACTGCAAAGGTCCGCCCGCGGCGGAAGGGGTGACGAAACGCGGCAGTTTACGCCGTGCGGGGTGCCGCCATGGCCCTGAAAACTGGCGTTAACCCCCTGAAATTGCTGGCATGTTTTCTGCCAGTTGGCTCTCAGCCAATAGCCAATTGCCGCCATGACTTACGACGCCGCACTCGCCAAGGCCCGCTGGGCCGAACTGGAGCGCCAGGATGACCTGGACTGGGACCTGGACGCCATCACCGACCGCAGCGAGGCCATCGATTTCCTCAGGCGCTTCGAGAACCGCCTGTGCATCTACTCCTCCTACGTGGAAAAGCTCTACAGCAACTACAGCTTCGTGATCCCGGAGAGCCAGGAGGGCGGCATCACCATCCTGCCCAACGAGCAGGCCTGGTTCGACACCTTCCACGACATCCCCGCCGGCGCCGTGGAGCCCACCGGCATCCACATCCTGCCCGGTGAAACCATGGGCCACCGCGGCCTGTACCTGAAGATCCCCGGCGAACACCGCCTGGTGGGCTCCGCCGAGCTGCCGTTCCAGGACGGCCTGAAGCTGCTGATCCGCCGCTACCGCATGCGCGACGAGCCCTTCCTGCCGGTGCTGGTCAAGGGCGACCTGCGCGAGTACGAGGCGCGCATGCCCTCGCTGCACCTGCACCGGCTCAACAGCGCCAAGCTGCAGGCGCAGTCGCGGCTGAACCTTGAGGCCATCAAGGGCGCCATCGCCGAGCACCTGATCGGGCTGTTCCGCCACGGCTGACGGGGTTGTTACGCCGGTGTGACCTTGGGTAACACGGCGGCCAGCTGCCAGCAGGCGATTCTCGACTATGGGTCGGGCCGCAAGGGCCGACGGCTCCCTATAGTGGCAGACAGGGCTTTTGTCCCTGGATCGGCGAACGAGAAAAGAACAAGAGGTGGCCATGGCCAGCAGCCGTATCAGCCTTCCGCGCCCCACCCGCCTTGCGCTGGCGACGGGCGCCTGCCTTGCCTGGATGGCCCTGGCGGCGCATGCCGACATGGTCGCCCTGGACGACGATCAGCTATCCGACGTGCAGGGTGCCGGCATCGGCTTCGTGGTGGACAACGCCATGATCGACGGCAGCAAGGCCACTACCACCGTCACCGGGCTGAAGGACCCCAACGGCAAGGACGTGTCCATCGCGGTGCGCAACCTCTACCTGGGGGCCACCGGCAGCAACCACGGCAGCAACCTGCAGCCGGTCACCATCGGCCGCCTGACCTATCCCTTCAAGCTCAACCTGGCCAAGGGTTCGGTACTCACCACCCAGCTCAACGACGGCCGCGTGGTCAACACCCTGCCCAGCGACGCCGACGTGCTCGAGCTGGCCTTCCCGCCGCTGATCGCCAACAACGCCGGGCAGCCCTGCATCAGCGGCTTCGCCGGCGCCGGCAACGGCTGTTCGAGCCGCGCCAGCGAGAAGGTCGACCTGGGGGCGCGCTTCGACTTCACCGTGCCGGTCAGCGGCGGCACCCGCACCGACGTGCTGGCCCTGGACTTCCAGGACCTGGCGATGGACGGCAGCTACCTGCGCCTGTGGGGCTCCAGCGCGCGCAGCCAACTGGTCGGCGAACTGCGCCTGAACCTCTATGCCAAGACCCTGGACATCCTTTCCTGCGCCGCGGGCAACGCCAGCTGTGCCAGCGCGGCGGAGAAGGCCGCGCGCAGCGTCTACCTGACCAACGCCTACGCCAGCGTCGCCCTGGGCTACGGCAAGTCCCAGCCGCTGCTGCTGTCGGTGACCGCCGACGGCAACTTCACCCTGGAGCTGCCCACGCTGACCGCGGCAGCCGCGGCGGACTTCTACGCCAACGCGCCGCGCACCAGCCTGGTGATCGACAACCTGAACATCGGTGGCACCCGGGCCTCCTACGGCGCGGTGCCGACCGGCGGGGTCAACCTGGGGCGCAGCGAGCTGTCCGGGCTGAGCTTCAACTACCTCAAAGTCACGTCCCACAACCTCTGAGCGGAGCACGGCACGATGAACCTTCCACCGCTGCTGCCGACCAGGCGCCTGTCACGGGCCGGCGCCGTCGCGCTGCTGGCGCTGCTGGCCGGCACGGCCGCGCAGGCCGAGCTGCGCACTCTGCCGGACGACGACCTCGGCCTGGTGGTCGGCCAGGACGGCCTGAGCCTGGGCGTCACGGTCAACGTCCAGAAGACCCCCAGCATCACCCGCTGCCCGGGTGGCTGCGGCGCGCGCGTGGCGATCCAGCCGGCGGGCAGCGGCAACAACTTCCTGGTGCTGGACAACATCAGCGGGACCTTCAGCTTCGACGAGGTCACGGTCGACATCCTCTCCATCAACAGTGGCTTCGGTGGCGACGGTGCCGCCTTCAACCGCCAGGTCCTGCGGGTGGGCCTGAAGGACGTCAACTTCAACGGCGTCAGCATGACCCTGGCCGGCGCCAACAAGGCCCGCAGCACCGATGCGGGCCTGGTGCAGACCGACCTGCTCAGCGCCCGCGTCGACGGCGTGCTGCACGTGCAGGGCAACCTCAACCTGTTCCAGGTCCCGGCACGATGAGGGGAGCTCGCATGGCCGGGACCAAGCTCCAGGGGGAAAACCAATGAGGCTCTTTTCCATGCGGCGCCTGCTGCTGACCGGCCTGCTGCTGTGCCTGGCCGGCGGCGCGAACGCCGAGTTGCGGGCGCTGAGCGACAGCCAGCTGTCCGACGTCACCGGCCAGGCCTTCATCAACCTGGCCACCGACGCCGCCGCGGGGATCAACTACACCCGGCTGAACATCGGCGCCACGGTGGAGACGCAACTGAACATGAACAAGCTGCAGCTCGGCCTCTACGACCGCGCCGGCGAAGCCGCCAACAGCGCGGACATTTCCATCAACAACTTCGCCCTGGGCACGGTGAACAACCAGACCGGGCAGATCAACCCCTTCACCATCGTCGATCCGTACGTCGAGTTCGCCTACGACGGCAACAAGATGGTCGGCGTGCGCATCGGCTTCAACCAGGCCAAGGGCGTGCTTTCCGGCGACATCCAGTCGCTGACCGGGAACATTCCGGTGCATATCAAGGGCACTGCCGACGCCATCTACAACAAGGCCACGGTAGGGCAACAGCTGTTGCTCGGCCTGGCGGGCATCTACCGCAGCAGCACGGTGGAGGCGGATGCCGGCCTGGTCACCTCCGGCGGCGCCAGCGACCCGGTGCGCGGCACCTACGCCGGCATGACCAACGGCTCGCAACTGGACTGCACCAACGGCTGCGTGCCGCTGTGGACGGACATCGTCACCGGCCTGTTCACTTCCAACAGCTGCGCCATCCTCGGCATCACCACCTGCTTCAAGCTCAGCCAGTTCCAGTCGCTGCCGGTGGGCGACCTGAGCCAGGCCGGCCTGGCCGGCGCCGCCAAGGGCTTCTTCATCTCCCTGCAGAGCCAGGACGTGCAGTGGCGCGACATGGACACCGGGCAGATGATCACCGCACTCAAGGGCGCCTTCATGAACATGCCCAAGTACCGCGACGCCAACGGCAACCTGGTCTCGCCGATCAACATCGACTTCAACCAGGCCTTCAATGGCATCCCCCGCCAGGACACCTGCGTCGGCATGAACAAGGGCTGCTGAGCGGCCCATCCGCCGGCCGGCCTTTCCGTCGGGCGCGTTTCACGCGACAATTCCGCTCCGTTGCGTTTAGCCCTGCGCCCGCAGGATGCCCACAGGTACAGGACTCTTGATCGAAGAAGCCCGCCGCCGCGCCTATCTTGGCGCCATGCAGGTCGCCTCCTGGCTGCCGCGCGTGGTGCTGCCCTTCGCCGCGCCTTCGCGCCCGCAGCTGCTGGAAGCGCCGGAGCCCGTCCAGGCCCCGGCGCCGAGCGTTGCGCCCGAAGTCGCCAGCACGCCGGCCGCCGCGCCGGAGAAGCCGGCGCCCACCCCCGAGGCCCGGCCGTCGATCCCGGTGGTGGTGCCGCGCCCCGCCGCCCAGGCCCGCACGCCGGTGGCCGCCGAGGCGCCTGCCGAAGCCGAGGCGCCTGCGCCACGCGCGCCGGTCGAGCCGCCGCCGCGCTTCAGCCTGCAGTTGCTGCGCGCCGGCGCCTGTGCGCTGCTGGTCGAACTGCCCACCGGCGAGCCCCTGGCCAGCCGCGACCCGGCCTACCTGCTGCTCAAGGACCTGCTGCGCGCCGCCGGCCTGCCGGACAGCCCGCAACTGCTCGGCGAGCCGGTGCGCTGGCCGCTGCTCTCCGGCGGCAACATGGACCAGGGGCCGCAGGCGGCCCGCGAATTCGTCCAGGGCTTCGTCGCCGCGCGCCTGGAAGACAGCGGCCCGTGCCGCTGCCTGTGGCTGGTCGGCCGGCCCGCCGTGCGCTTCGCCGGCGAGGCGGACGACGAGGCGTTGCTGCGCGAGCTGCAGATCGAGGAGCTCGGCGTGGCCTGGGCCATCCCGGGCCTGGAGCGGCTGAGCGACGAACCCGCCCTCAAGGGCGAGCTGTGGCGCGCCATGCGCCGGGTGCGCCAGCGCTGGATGGACCAGAACGCAGAATGACCGACGCGATTTCCTTCCGCCCGATGACCGAGGCGGACCTCGATGCCGTGCTCAAGATCGAGTACGCCGCCTTCAGCCACCCCTGGACCCGCGGCATCTTCACCGACGGCCTGAAGAGCTACGACTGCTGGCTGATGTTCGAAGGCACCCAGCAGGTCGGCCACGGCGTCATCCAGATCATCCTCGACGAGGCGCACCTGCTGAACATCACCGTGAAGCCGGAGAGCCAGGGCCGCGGCCTCGGCCTGCGCCTGCTCGAGCACCTGATGGCGCGGGCCGGCGAGCTGGGCGCGCGGGAGTGCTTCCTGGAGGTGCGCGAGACCAACCAGAGCGCCTACCGCCTGTACGAGCGCTTCGGCTTCAACGAGATCGGCCGCCGGCGCGGCTACTACCCGGCGGTGGGCGGGCGCGAGGACGCCCTGGTGATGGCCTGCACGCTGCTCGACTGACCGGCATCCCGGCCATATCCGGCCGCCGCGCACAGGCGTAGGCTGGGCGATCAATAACAAGAACAAGGTCGCGACATGAAGCCAACCGCTGCAGCGGCGGCGCCTGCCCGTCGTCATCCGCTTCCCGCCTCACATGCCGCCGGCGCGCGGCAGGAGGGCGTCCATGTGTGACACCCTCGTCCTGCGCGCCGACGGCTGCACCTGGTTCGCCAAGAACAGCGACCGCGAGCCCTCCGAGCCGCAGCGCCTGCTGCGCCTGCCGGCGGTGCACGGCGATACGGCCAGGCAGCTGCGCACCACCTACCTGGAGATCCCCCAGGTACCCGACCGCCATGCCGTCATCCTCAGCCAGCCCAGCTGGCTGTGGGGCGCGGAAATGGGCGTCAACGAACATGGCGTGGCCATCGGCAACGAAGCGGTCTTCACCCGCCTGGTGGACCAGGGCGGCGAGGCGCTGCTGGGCATGGACCTGGTACGCCTGGGCCTGGAGCGCGGCGCCAGCGCGCGCGAGGCCCTGGAGGTGATCACCGGCCTGCTGGAGCGCCACGGCCAGGGCGGGCCGGCGGGCTTTCGCAACAAGCGCCTGCGCTACGACAACAGCTTCGTCATCGCCGACGCCGGCGAGGCCTGGGTGCTGGAGACCGCCGGCCGCCTGTGGGCCGCCCGGCGGGTGCAGCGCTGGGCCATCTCCAACGCCCTGAGCATCGGCCACGAGTACGACCTGTGCAGCCACGACCTGCCGGCCCACGCGCGCCGCCTGGGTTGCTGGAACGGCCGCGGCGACTTCCACTTCGCCCGCGCCTTCGATGGCCGCCTGCTGCCTTGGGTGGCCGGGGCGCACCAGCGCCGGCGGCTGAACCAGGAGTTCCTCGCCAGCTGCCCGCGCGAGCCCGGCTGGGAGGCCCTGGTGGTGGCCCTGCGCAACCATGGCCGGCGCGACCACAACTTCACCCGCCACGACAACCGCCAGGTGTGCATGCACGCCGGCAGCTTCTGGCGCCCCTCGCAGACCACCGCCAGCCTCATCGCCCGCCTGGGCCCGGACGGTCCGCGCCTGGCCGCCACCGGCACCTCGGCGCCGTGCCTGTCGCTGTTCCAGCCACTGGGCTTCGAGGCGGCCGCCGGCGCCAGCCTGCTCAGCAAGGTCGACGATCCGCTGGAGCAGGCGCTGTGGTGCCGCTTCGAGGCGGTGCATCGGCGCGCCCTGGTGGACCCCGAGTTCGCCGCGGCCCTGCGCGCCGGGCACGCCTGGCTCGAGGCCGAGCAGCTCGCTGCGCTGGACCGCCGCAACCCCGACTGGGCGCGCCTGGCCGCCGAGGCGGAGGCCTGGCACGCTGCCTGGCAGCAGCTGGCCGGGCAACTGGAGCCGCGCCTGCCGCGCTGGTGGCGGCAGCACGCCACGCCCTGAGCGGTAGCGCTTGTCAAAGGCCGCCGGCGTTACGTAAGGTGCGCCAGCCGAAGAGGAGGAGCCACCATGAGCGACCTGGAACAGCTGTTCGAGAACAATGCCCGCTGGGCCGAGGCGATCAACCGAGAAGACCCGGATTTCTTCGCCAAACTGGCGCGCCAGCAGGCCCCCGAGTACCTGTGGATCGGTTGCTCCGATGCCCGGGTGCCGGCCAACGAGATCGTCGGCATGCTGCCCGGCGACCTGTTCGTCCACCGCAACGTCGCCAACGTGGTGCTGCACACCGACCTCAACTGCCTGTCGGTGATCCAGTACGCGGTGGACGTGCTCAAGGTGAAGCACATCCTGGTCACCGGCCACTACGGCTGCGGCGGCGTGCGCGCCTCGCTGCAGGACCAGCAGTTCGGCCTGATCGACGGCTGGTTGCGGACCATCCGCGACCTCGCCTACGAGTACCGCGAGCACCTGGCGCAGTTCGCCACCGAGGAAGAGCGCGTCGACCGCCTGTGCGAGCTGAACGTCATCCAGCAGGTGGCCAACGTCAGCCACACCAACATCGTGCAGAACGCCTGGCACCGCGGCCAGCCGCTGTCGGTGCACGGCTGCATCTACGGCATCAAGGACGGCCGCTGGAAGAACCTCAACGTCACCGTCAGTGGCCTGGACCAACTGCCGCCGCAGTACCGCCTGCGCCCCATCGGCCAGCTCTGAGCCGTCCCTGCCGGTCGTCCGGCCTGCCTCGCCGGGCGGGCCGGCTGGCCCGAAGATAGTGGGTAGGTTGTCCACGACGAGACGAGCATGCGTGAACTCTGCGTGATCCCCGGCGACGGCATCGGCCGCGAGGTGCTGCCGGCGGCCGTGGCCGTGCTGCAGAAGCTGCTGCCCGGGCTGCGCCTGCGCGAGGCCGAGGCGGGCTGGGACTGCTTCCAGCGCCATGGCACCTCGGTGCCGGAAGCCACCCTGGAGGCCCTGCGGGCATGCGGGGCCGGGCTGTTCGGCGCGGTGTCCTCGCCCAGCCACAAGGTGGAAGGCTACCGCAGCGCCATCCTGCGCCTGCGCCAGGAACTGGGCCTGTACCTCAACCTGCGCCCGGTGCGCACCTGGCCGGTGGTGTCGCCCCGCGCCGGCGTCGACCTGCTGGTCCTGCGCGAGAACAGCGAAGGCCTGTACAGCGGCCGCGAGCACTGGGAGGCCGACGGCGTGGCCATCGCCGAGCGGGTGATCAGCCGCGCCGCCTGCGCCCGCCTGGCCCAGGCCGCCTCGCGCATCGCCCGGCAGCGCCAGGCGCGGCGCATCACCCTGGTGCACAAGGCCAACGTATTGCCGCTGACCTGCGGCCTGTTCCGCGACACCTGCCGCGACCTGCTGGTGACCGAAGGCTGGGGCGACGTGCTCGACGAGCGCCTGGTGGACGTGGCCGCCCTGCAACTGGTGGAGCGCCCGGAAGCCTTCGACCTGATCGTCACCAGCAACCTGTTCGGCGACATCCTCTCCGACCTCGCCAGCCACTGGGGCGGCGGCCTGGCCCTGGCGCCCTCGCTGAACCTGGGCGAGCGGCTGGCCCTGGCCGAGCCGGTCCACGGCAGCGCCCCCGACATCGCCGGCAGCGGCCGCGCCAACCCGCTGGCGGCCATCCTGAGTGCCTCCATGCTGTTGCGTTTCCACTGGCACGACGAAGCCGGCGCCGCGCGCATCGAGCGCGCGGTAGAAGGCTTCCTGCGCGACGAAGGCCATCTCGACCATGGCCTGGAAACCACCCGCGTGGTGGGCGAGGGCGTGCTGCAGCGGCTCTAGGGCTACCCCTGCTCGGGATGGGCGGCCAGCCAGGTCGCGCTGCCGCTGCCCACGGCCAGCAGCGGCAGCACCGCGAGCATCGCGCGCAGGCCACCGCCCATGGGCAGCGCCTGGACGAACAAGGTCCATTCCCGGGCCGCCAGCCCCAGGAACAGGGAAAGACAAACCACAACCAGTGTGCGGACGAGGTAACGCATGGCGACGTCCTGAACGAGCGGGAAAAAGAGACCATTGCCCGCTCGGAGCGGGGGCGGGCAATGGCCATGCGGGAGTGCAGGAAATGGAAGAACCTGCCGGGACAAAGGTAGCGTCCGGGGTTGCCGTTAGCTAGCTAACGAGCGTGCGAAGGAGTTTTTCCCTGGGTGAAACAATCGTTACTTTTCAGGAAGTCTTATTCTCGAAAGTTTGTAGGAAATATATGGGGAAGTTGGTAAGCGTGATTTCTGCCTGGTGAGTTCGGTGCGATATCCAAGTCGCCCGGTAATTTACGGTTTTTAGATTGTACTTTTCATCCGGCTGATGCTTTTTCGAGATCCCATGGATATACGCCGCGTCGATTCGGGGCGCCCGTATTACGGAAGATTCCTAAGAAATATAACGTTTTGAGAAGCAAGCTGGACTTTTTGATTGACGGGGTTTGCAGAGCGAGTGCGGACTTATTCCGTTCGGCCGCTTAAATGTGAGTCCTTCCGTTGTTTTGCTTTCTCCCGGTGGCTTTTCCCCGCTCCGTGACTTTAAGTGGAAAAAGACGCGCAATGCCGCGCGGAACCGTTTCCCACTCCTCCAGAGCAAGTCCAGACATGCGTCATCGTCCACTCGATTGTCGACAGCGCGGTTTTTCGCTGATCGAGCTGCTCGTCGCCGTTGCGGTCGTCGGCATCCTCTCCGCCATCGCATTCCCGGCGTACGACCACTACATCAACAAGTCGCGGATCCGCTCCGCGCAGGTGGACCTCGTCGCCCTGAGCATGGTCATCGAGGCCGGCTACCAGCGCGCGATGGCCTTTCCCGAGGGCGAGTTCAAGGGCACCTCCGCGGTCATGCGGCAGTTCGACAGCTGGCGCCCGTCCGAGCGGGCCTTCAGCTATTCGGTGAGCTCGCTGCCCGGCGGCTACCGGGCCAAGGCCAGGGGCGCCGGGCTCAGCGGCTCGGCGAGGGACTGCAACATGAGCATCGACGAAAAGGGCGTGCGCCGGGGCGATTGCCCCCATGGCGGCGGCAGGGACTGGAAATGAACCCGAAGCACGCCGGCTTCACGCTGATCGAGATGATGGTGGTGGTGGCGCTGATCGGGCTGCTGGCGATGCTCGCGTCCCCCTTCACCACGGCCTGGGTCGAGCACGCCAGGCTGAACACCGCCGAAGGCATCTGGCGCGAGGCCTATGGCCGGGCCAAGGCCGCCGCCCTGCGCAACCCGCACGGCATCGGCAGGGACCGGGCGGCCAGCTTCGTCTGCCTGGGCAAGGGCCAACTGACCGTGCGCTCGGCCAGGGACGCCGACACCCCCGCCAGCTGTACCTCGCCAGTGCTCTGGCAGGCCAGCCTGCCCGAGAAGCTGACCACGCGCCCCAAGGCCGGGAGCGCCCCCGTGGTCTGCATGTCCTTCAACAACCGCGGGAGCTCCAGCACGGAGGCCACCTGCGCCGGCAACGAGCTCGAACTTGTCTATGGACGCTCCAGTCTTTCCATCTCCCTCCACTGAGGCCCGCGGCCAGCAGGGCTACGTGCTGCTGGATGCCCTGATCGGCGTGGTGCTGATGTCGATCCTCTGCCTGGGGCTGGCGCTGGGCATGGCCATGACCCTGGCCAACCAGCGCAACGGCAACCTGCAGGCCCTGGCGGTGGCGCAGATGCGCGACCTGCTGCAGCGCAATGGCCAGGAAGGCGTCGACCTGTGCGCTCGCGAAGGGGCCGTCATCCAACTGCCCGGCTCCGCCCGGCCGATCCCGCTGACGGTGAGCGGGTGTGCCGCGACCACCGTGCAGGTGGCCGGCACCACCCTCGGGAAGATCAGCCCGCCGCTGCTGCTCAAGGTGTCCCTGGACGGCGGCGAAATCAGCGTGGGAGGCGGGGCATGAGCGGCCGGCAAGGGGGCATGAGCCTGGTCGGCCTGATGGTGGGCCTGCTGATCTCGGTGCTGGTGATGCTGGTGCTGATGACCAGCCTGAGGACTTTCTCGTCCATCGGCACCCAGGCCAGGCGCGAGGCCAACCAGGACGGCGAGCTGGCCACGGCCCTGGCCTCGCTGCAGATGGACATCCAGGGGGCGGGCTACGGCATGGCGGCGGCCCCGGGCGAGGCCCTGGCCGTGGCGCGGCTCGCCCTGGACGGCCAGGCGGAGCCCCGGGAGGCCTTGCTCTGGCGCTTCCGGGACGGCGCGCGGCCCACCTGCGGCGGCCTCGTCGAGCGGGCGGGGCGCGATGCGGAAAGCGGCCAGCCCCTGCGCATCCTCTCGCGCCTGCGGGCGCCCGACTGCTCGCTGGGTACCGGCCTGGCGAGCCTCGCCTGGGCGCCGGCCGAGGACCTGCTGCTGTTCCGCAACCGCAACGAAAGCCAGTTGCGCATCGAACTGGCGGAGGAGGTGTGCTCGCCGTTCGGCGCGATAGGCGAGGCCCGGAGGCACCCCACGGTCACCCTCTCCGCGCCCAGCTCGACGCAGCAGGCCGGGGCCGACGTGCCTCCGGTCAGCTATCGCATCTGCCTCCTCAACCTTCCTGTATCCGACGCCTGACGGGGATCGTCCATCATGAATGCACCCTCTCGCCAACGCGGCGCGGCAACCATCCTCACCGTCCTGGTCAGCGCCCTGGCGCTGGGCGTCATCGCCCTGTCGCTGATCTTCAGCGTGCGCGGCAACCAGGACCGGCAAGTGGCGGCACAGGCCGCCAGCCAGTCCCAGGCCGGCGCCTGGAGCGGCGTGGAGGTCTTCCGCCGGTACTTCCTGAAGCTGGCGGAGGAGGATTCGCAATTGCCCGAGGACGAATCCCGGCTGGCCCGACTGGCCGTGGGCGACGAGCGGGAGGCCAGCCTGGGAAGCAATGCGCTGACGCTGAAGATCATCGACGTCGAGCCGCCCGGGGAGGCGGAGGAGGACAGGGCGTACAGCATCACCGCCGACCTGCGCAACCGGCATGCGGTGGCGCAGGCGGCGACGTTGCTGCGGGTCGTCTACCAGGTGACGCCCGGCAGCGCCCCCGGCCCGGAGAACGGCGGCGTCATCGACATCCACGGCGACCTCAACGCCTCCGGCGACATCGACATCCAGGGCGAGGAAAACGCCAAGCTCAACGTCGATGGCTCGGCGACCCTCAAGGGCTCGGTCAACGGCGTGGAGGCGCTGCGCGCGACCAAGGACATCACCCTCGAAGGCAACGCCAGCGTCGGCGAGGCCTACGCCAACGGCACCCTGACGCTGAAAGGCTCGGCCTCCGTGCTCAAGGGCTCGGCGCTGGGCGGCATCGCCATGCAGAGCGGGGCGCAGAGCGGAGAACTGAACACCAACGGCAACCTGCTCATCGACAACGGCCGCGTGGAGACCGGCAACGCCCTGGGCGAGATCCGCGCCGGCGGCTCCGGCTACGGCAGCCTGATCGCCGGCAGGACGCTCACCCTGCGCAACGGCATGGCCGAAACGGCCAATGCGGTGGGGAACATCGCCATCAACGCCTGGCTCAACGTGCGGACCATCAACAGCCGGGCGACCATCACTTGCCCGGCGGCAGGCTGGACCACGTTCGACAGCATCAGGGCGCTGGCCGTCAGCAACTGCCCGGCCATCGACAAGGTCCAGGCGCCGGCGGAAGTCAGCTTCGAACTGATGGCCAAGCTCGAACCCTACGTCATGCCGCAGAAACCGACGGTGGACGCCTACACCCTCAAGGCGGGGGCCAACTACGTCTTCGAATTCGCGGCGGGGCAACGCCGGGTGACCGTGCGCAACGTCAACGGCCTCGCCGATGGCGAGTACTTCCTGGGCAACTACTCCCACGACGGCAGGGGCTGGAGGGACTTCCTCTGCCTACAGGTCGACACCAGCGCCAACTGCCTCGACCCGGCCCCGGCCGATCGCCGGCAGGCCCGGACGATCTGCCAGGGCCACGCGAGCGAGCAGGGCTGCCTGTCCTACGACAGTCGGAACAGGAAGTGGACCCTGGCGGGCAAGAGCCTGGCGCCCGGCGTCCTGTGGTTCGAAGGGGACCTGCACATCTCCAACGGCAACTACCACAACAGCTTCCTGTCGACCCGCTCGATCAGTACCGGCGGCCAGGTGGTCGTTTCGGCGGTCAACTACAGCGACTTCAAGTTCATCTGCAGCATCCAGTACCCCCACATCGACTTCACGGGGCTCTACCCCAGCAACCTGTGCGACATGGCGAAGGACAAGCTGAAGAGCAACTCCATCGGCAACATAGGACTGCTGGCCGGCGGCGTGGTCGACGGCCAGCTCCAGGGCGGCGACATCACCCTCGGCAGCCAGAGCGAAATCAACGGCAGCGTCATCGCCGGCAACCGCCTGTCCGCCACGGGCGACAGCAAGATCCGCGGCTACATCACCGCCGCCGGCTGGGGAGAGGGCAGCAGCGACTTCCTGAACGACCTCGAACTCGACCTGGCGAACCTCCCGCCGGACTACAGGCCGGAGGATATTCCGGGCATGGGCTCGTGCTTGTCCAACTGCGACGTGAAGGCCAGTGCCAGGGCGAAGTGGGTGAGGTACCTGTGAGGGGAAGACGATATCCGCATAGGGAGCAAAGACAGATGCGGCTTATGGACAGGCTCGATGACTTCAACAGCCTGGTGGAAACCTTCCACTTGCTGAGGTCCCCGGCTAACGCCGCTCACCTGGCACGCTCGCTGGCTCAGATGGAGGCAGGCAAGCCGAATCGTCGTAAAAGGACGCGTAAGGGGGATAAGGGGAGTAGATGACATCAACCGCCTGGTCATCGGCGGACGGGGAGGTGGAGGCTCCAGGTCGACGGTTCACGTCCTACGGCACACCTTCGCCAGGCATTACAGGATGCAAGGAAGGGGCACCCTAATCTTGCAGAGCATTCCGGGACGCTCCTCGAACATCATGAGCATGTCACCTGAGCACTTGGAGCCCTTCATGCCTCTATCTACGTTAATGCAGTCGATCGAGATATCCGACGTTACTGAAACGGCTGACGACGATGTCGAGTTGTGCCTGATCGTGGGGCAGCGTCGCGAAGAGCCTTCCAGGGATGTTTCGTTGGATGAGCTTTGATCCCGATCGCATTGGAGGTTCCTATGGTCAACGTCACCATCAGAAACCTGGAAGCAGACCTCGAGGCCAAACTTCGTGTGGTTGCTGCTAGCCATGGTCGTTCGATGGAGGAGGAGATTCTGGTGATCCTGGCTCAGGCGCTCTCCGGGAGTGAAAAGCGGGGAGGCTTGGGTAGTCGGATTCACGCACGCTTTGCATCCATAAGTGAACTGAACATCGAGCCTCCTGTTAATAAGAGCAAGGCCCGTGCGGCGGACTTCGACGAATGATCCTGCTCGATACCTGTGTTCTTTCAGTATTGAGACGGGCTGAGCTGGAATCGGCCGTTATGCTCTGGATCGATGCGCAGCCAGCGCTCGATCCCTGGAAGAAATAGCCCGCATCGCTAACTCAGTCAGGCCATTAGTGGGCTACCACGAGGGGGAGATCATGAAAACCAACGGAATGCGCCCCGTCCATCCAGGGGAAGTCCTCCGTGAAGAGTTCCTGCTGGAGCTGGGGATAACTCCGACGACCTTGGCTCGAGCCCTCAACGTATCGGTTCCGACCGTCAACGACATCATTCGCGAGCGTCGAGATGTCTCCGCGGATATCTGGCTGAGTGGGTTG
Organism: Pseudomonas sp. JH-2; assembly: GCF_036231725.1. Classification (NCBI taxonomy): domain Bacteria; kingdom Pseudomonadati; phylum Pseudomonadota; class Gammaproteobacteria; order Pseudomonadales; family Pseudomonadaceae; genus Pseudomonas; species Pseudomonas sp. JH-2. Next base: position 33,458 of record NZ_JAZAQP010000003.1, read on the forward strand.
TCGTTAACAACGTGATTGACGGTGGATCTGTCTGCCGGAACCAAGGCTGGGGTTCTGTTGAGTATCGAGAGCGCCGAAAGGGAGCGAAGGTGCACTTTCGGGAGCAATGTCGAGCTTGGGCTGCTCGCGCTGGTAAAGATCGATCAGATTGGAGCTATCAAATGAAGGAGCGGTACTGTACGGCAGAAAGTTCGTTTAGCCCGATGGGGTAGGGCATAGTCGAATTGTATATCGAGAGCATCTATGAATGAGCTGTGCTGTTGCTTCCTAAATACAGGACACAAGGCAGAGGATAAGAATATCTAAAAGGTACGCCGCCTGTAGCGCTCGATCAATCGAGGGGCCCCGAAGGGGGGAAGCACGGCTCATCGTGTGTCCCAGCACCAACGCAAACTTCAAAGGCAATAAAACACCAACTCGGTTCGCGTATACGGTGCAGGGTGCGACTAATAATCGATGGACTGGTTTTCGTCGTATTCGCTGGTATTCCAGCTCTAGCCTGGGTCAATTGACCTGCTTCCCGTGCGAATTATATCTATCAGTAGGCCGAGCGCAACTCTTTTTTCCTGAGCTGTGTTGCGAGATCTCCTTGGAGCTCCCAGTCGAAGAACCAGTTTCGGCTAGAAGTTAGCTCTAAAAGCTTGCTGGATCTGGCGGTTATGTCCTTGTCAGTTATCTTTCGCAGAACTGTTTTGCACAATTTTGTTTTGTCTAGGGTGGAGATATACGGACAGGACATTGTGTCTAGAAAAATACAGCAGAGTTCCGAGCTTTCCTGCCAGTCATTAGGGGTAAATCTGCTTTGTATTTCCTCAATGGCGCAGGTGATTATGTTGGTGTGTCTGGAAATTCCCCCAATGTAAGCAATTAGCAACATTATCTCGAAGTAATCTGGTGTTCCGTTGAATTCTATTTTTCCAGTTTCTCCCTGTTTTAGATCGAAGAGGAAATGTATAAAATCGTCATCTAATATATGTCTTTCACCCAGCCAGCGTAGGGCAATTAATAGGTTGAGTACCTCGATTTTATGATGAGGATTCTCTCTAACTGCCCGGATCATTGTCGCTCTGGCTTCGTGAATTATTTTCTGCGTAAGCTGGTCGCGAACATCTTGATGGCAGTGCCTGGCGATGTTTGATACTAAAAGAATTATTTCTGAGAGCTGATAGGTTTGCCGAACTCTTGGGGTCATTGAATAGTAGAAAAACACTATATCTAGTATTACTGATAAGAAAGAGTATAGATTTTGCTCGGCGTTGCCGTCAGTGGCTTGGTATCTTTTTTGCGGAAGGCTTTGTAAAAGTTTTTTTATTAATCCAAATAGATAGTTTGCAGAGGTATCATAAGATCCGTTCTCGCCGATTGCACGCTTAATGGCTGCAATCACCTGCTGAGATGTGGTGAATGTGTTTTGTATGGGTTTTATCTCTGTCTTTATGCTTGTGATTTTCTTGTTTTCGTCGCGCTCTATATGCTGAATTCTATACTTATTAAAAAGTTCTGATATGCTGCTTGAGATGTTGTGTTTTGCTATCGTTGTGCTTGTGATATATGGTCGGGTATGAAGTGTTGTTTTTGCTGGGTTTATGCCTAGTTTGAATTCGGATAGTGAATTTGAAATAAGTGATTTTATGAGGTCTGTTGTTGCTTCGCTGTTTGAGTAAATAAAGTAGTCATCAACATAGCGCCGAACCGCATAGTCTTCGTCGTGCTCAAGGCCACGTTCTTTTGCAGCTTTTTTGACCTCAAGATCGGTTCTTTGTAGGATTATTTCAGCGAATATTCTAGATACTTCTGGTCCAATAATTATTCCCGCAGTCTCGCCGTGATTTGAGTTCTGCATAAGTTTGTCAAAATTGTTTTCGAAGTTTGCCTTTGTCTTGTGGCTTTTTGCATAAGCCTTGTCTTTAACTGCCCAGGCGATGGTGTGGGTATAAATTCTGTTAAAGCAGTCTGAAATGTCTATTTGGCAGAGGATTTTGAACTTCTTCTCCAGTTTTATAAATTCATGTGACTCGTAAAAGTGGTACATGAACGGGTATTTTTTATAAGTAAAGTATGAGGTTGCGGTAGCTGCTTCCGCTTGGAAACCATCGTGATCTAGCTCGACATGGTCAGCTTTGGCTGAATCTGGCTTTTCTACTCTGGCACGCTCGTAGTAGTAGTTTGCTATTCTCGAAGGCGCTCTTAATGTAAAAGGGCTCCGCTGACAAAGTGCAACTAAAATGTGCTCGTACTTAGTGTAAAATCGCCCAACTGCCAATTGTTGTGCAGGATGCATAACAGCTAGGCCGCGAGACTCATAAGAGCTCTTCTTTATCTTGTATTTGTAGGGGATAGTAACGTCTTGCTCAAAAATTTTTAGGAGCTTTCCAATTTCCGCTGTTATTCCTCGCTTGGCTGCTATGTATAATCCCTCATTAGAGAATAGTAAAGGGACCTCATATGGAAGCGTCTCCGTCAGCATGGCACGGTGCTGATCGTTTTTTCTTACTCTTATCTTTTGTTTTGCTGATTTATGCATGAGGCCAGACGCTCTTTATTATACGCAGCTCATTGGGTGTGAAAGGGCGGACAATCTTCTTCTTGAAGCCAGAAACTAGGGATATCCGGCATAACTCTCGTCGCTTGTCCTTTGTTAAAAGAGGGGCGAGTCTTTTTCCCAATGATCCAGTTTTTGAGAAAACAGCCTTGTTTATATACGCATCAATCTCTTTTAGGTCTTTTAGTCGGTTGTCATCGATTAGCTGGTTGTTGAAGAATACTCCAGCATATAGGTTTCCAGAACTTTGTTTTTCTTTGATTTTGTAGTTGCTGGCTAAAAAGGTTAGTCTGCTTTTTAGTAATCGATAGTTTTTTGTGTTGCAGAAATCAAAAAGCGCAAGAGTTACACGGCTCTTCAGTCTTTTTATCTTTCTCTGGGATATGCCGACTAATAGCTCGGCGGACTTGTTTTGCCCTTTGTTGATGAATGAGAACTCATATCCTAAGTAAGTAATAAAGTTTTCATTCTGCTTTGTTTTGGCCGGACCTTTGCCTGGGTGAAAGAGTAGTCGATTTTTTTCTTCGTTAAAGGATAGGCCGGGAGGAAGCTGTAAGGACTTTATTTGCTCGGATGGGTCTTTGAAGAAAAGCAGAATTATGTCATCTACGTATCTGGCATAATAGTAGCAGCCATCAAGCGACTTACATTGATTGTCGAAGTCTCGTAAATATATGTCTGCTAAGGTTGAGCTAATTGCTACACCTCTAGGAAGACCCTTTAGTCCCGATATGTCTGGGTGGCAGAAAAACTGACGTAGGAATTGCTTTGTCTCGAACGAGATTCTGTAGTCGTCGTTGATCTTCTTTATGAGTAAACTTCTATCTACTGACTCAAAGAATTTGCTGATGTCTAATTTTTGGACCCAAAACTCACCCTCCTCTTGAAGTAGCGTCTTGATTTGAGGTACAACGCGATTCCTGTCGGTGAGAGAAACTGAAAGAATTCGTTTGATATTGTTATCGAGCTTTCTGAGCACCAAGTCGTCGGTAAGGCAGCGTGGGCAATATACATCGCCGTGGGGCATTTTGTATTTTTGGAAAGGTTGGAAGTTGTACCCTGGGGCTCGGCATGTTGTTTCCGCATCTTCCATGGATTGCTTAACTTCGTCTTTTGATTTTCCGATTGTGTATACGGCGAAGTCTTGTTTTGTGATTAATCTGAGAAAGCTTCTGGATGAGAAGTTCTGATTGATCATTGTGACTTTCTCTAAGGTGGATTCTTGCTCTTGGCAGTTTAAGTTAATTAAAGTTGGAAGTTTACCAAGTTTTGAGTCGAAGTCCTTCCGTGCACTCTTTCACGTCGTCATCAATGACATTGCCAGGCTTTATGCAATCCTTCATGGACTTTCTTACGCCTCTATTGGCCTCTCTTTCGTGCTTATCTTGCATCTTAAGGTTTGCACGTGCGCCTTCACCTAAAAATCCGTCAGTACCCGCCAAAAACTCAGTGGTAATCCGGTTGATCCCCGAGCCAATAGATCGAGCAACCGGAGCGGTTGCTTCAGCTGCTTGAGTTGCTAATGGTTTAGGATCTTCTGCATAAGCGCTACTGCATAGCGCCAGAAGAGAGATGATATATGAACCTTTCTTCATTCCCTGCCTCCTGTCCGTGGAGTGAACCAGCGTTCTGCTGCTCTCCTTATGATCGCTATCCTGCGTGGGGAGTGATCAAGTTTCTATTGGCTTCATCATACTCTGGGCTGGTTTGGCCAATTTCTGGGGCTACCTCACCACTAACCATCCACCAGCGGTACTGCGGATACAAGCCTCCTAATGCATCTATTTCTTCCGTACTGATGCGTACATCCTTGTTATAGAGCACGGTCCGCCACCTATTCGAGCCGATGGGGGTCTCCCGGACCAGCCTATCCATGCCAGCCATAGACGCGATCCTTCTAACGCGATCGTTTATAGTACTCATTTTGTATAAATAATTTGAATTGGTCGAGGTCTTTCTCCAGGATCCATTCAAATAGTTTGACTCAAGCATTTTGATTTCACTGTTTGAATCGATTATAGGGTAAACCCATGGAAGAGTCTGGAATAGTGGGGTTCACCGTCACGGGTGCGATGGAAAAGGTCACGGACTTTCGTACCGCTCCGTTCTGCTCCCAGGCGGTATTCGCTCAGATGCTGGGCATGGAAGAAATCACGGAAGACGTGGTGCGCGGTTGGGTCGAAACCAAGACCATCCCTATGGCCAAGATTGGCCGCCGCCGCGTCATCAACCTTCACAAAATCCGTCGCGACCTCGACCGGGGTAAGTCGATCTTCTGCCAAGGGGATTACGACGATGAGTAACCGGGGAGGGCTGCGCCGTGATTCCGCTCAACCACTATTTGCATCAGCCGCATGCTCCGGATTGCGACTGCTCTGTCTGCTGGTCCCGTCGCGAACTGGCGAAGCCCGCAGTCTACCAATCCACCGCCACCGGAAAGACCCAGGACGCCAAGGCCGGCAAGAGCCTCTTCCGGTCGCCTAAGTTGGTTCTTCTACTGGCACTGCTGGCCGCTTGTATTAGCTTTGTCTGGTACATGGGCCCTCTGCGCACGATTGGCAGTGAGACTGCTCCAGCACCTGCCGAGCTTGCTGCTGAGCCTCCTCATGCCGCTGCTACGAGCGCTACGCAAAGCCCTGCTGTGGGTCTGCCAGCGCGTCCTGCTGCGACTGGGCTTCTTCCTGCTGGCCTTGTACCTGACGGGCCAGTTGGTGCGCCTGTTGACCTGAGCGCGCATCCCTTCCGCTCATCGAACGCACCGAGTATCGCCGCTACTACAAGACCGCTCAGGGCTTCTCCGGCAAGAACTGCGAAATGTTCCTGGGCCAGTTCGCGAGCCTGATCGCACGGGAGCGCATCCCGCCAAAAAAGCGCTTGAGGTCGGGAGAACGCTCCCCTTCTGGTATGTGATCGAAGGCCACTATGCCGCCAAGGGCTACAGCACTCGCGACCTCGAAAAACACGTCATCGGACTGATCAACGATCGCTACATCAGGCGGGGCTACGCGATATGACCGCGCGCAAGGATAGGAAGACGTGGACGGCTGACTTCTACGAGAACGGTCGCTCTGGTCGCAGGATCCGCAAGAAGGGCTTCGCCACCCATTCGCTACGAACAGGACTTCTTCACTGTCCTGGGCGAAACAGGCCGCCCGCTGGATGATCGCCTCTCCGATCTGGTGAAGGTCTGGTACGACCTCCACGGCTGCACCCTGAAGGATGGAAAACAGCGCCTGGCTCGCTGCCAAGCATTGGCTGAGCGCCTTGGAGATCCGCAGGCCTTCGAGTTCGATTCACTCGCGTGGGCGCGCTATCGGCAGCGTCGTCTGACCGAGGTGAAACCGGAGACGGTCAACTATGAACAGCGTTACCTGTCGGCCATCTTCTCCGAGCTGATCCGCCTCGGTTCGTGGCATAAGGCAAACCCGCTGGCCAACGTTCGGCAGATCAAGACCGATCAGGTCGAACTGACCTTCCTCACCCTGGATCAGGTCGCCCAGCTCCTCGAGGAGTGCAAGGTCAGCACGAACAACCACGCGTACCCGGTCGCTCTCCTGTGCCTTGCTACAGGCGCCTGCTGGGAAGAGGCCGAGAGCATCGCCCGCGGGGCCGTGCATGGGGGAAAGGTCCACTATCACCGGACGAAGAACCGCCAGAGCCGCTCAGTGCCGATCCCGGCCGAGCTGGAGCAACTGATGTTCAAGGTGGGTATGCCTGGATCCGGCCGCCTGTTCATGTCCTGCCGCGCCGCCTTCCGTTGCGCCTATGAGCTCTGTGGATTCGAGACGCCGGGCCAACTGACCCACATCCTCCGCCACACCTTCGCCAGCCATTACATGATGGGAGGAGGGGACATCCTCACGCTGCAGCGAATCCTGGGGCACTCGTCGATCACGATGACGATGCGGTACGCGCATCTGTCGCCGGAGCATTTGGAGTCAGCGATGCGCTTGTCGCCGTTAGCCCAGTGCCAAGACAGCAACTATCGCGTTCTGGACTAAATAGTGGCAAAACAGTAGCTTCTGGCCTGCTTGAGAGGGTGACCTTTATGGCGAAATGGTATCGATGGAGTGATATTTGGAGGTGGATTTAGATGTCGATTTTTAATGAGGGTGTTGCTGCGCACGAAGCTAAAGAACTTGAAAAGGTTCAAGCTGAGCAACGGCAACGTGATGAGGAAGCTGCCAAGCAGCAAGCGCATGTGGAAGGGTTTCGACAGGCCACGCAATCGATCGTAAGGCCGTTGTTTGAGGAGTTTGCTGCAGACGCAAAGGCGTATGGGTTCCCTTCTGCGGTTGAGGAGGGGGCGAGCCACCTCAGAGCCTTTACTTCACAGTCCGCATCATTCCTGAGAAAGGCGCTCAGTTCGGAACTAATCGCTCGGAAGAATGCGTGTATCAATTGCTCTGCCATCCCACTATTCGTGAGGTTGAGCACGTAATTTACTATGAGCAGCGCGTTGGGAATCCGAAGGGCGTTCTTCGGCAGACCTATGGGTTGCCGTCGATTAATCCGGACATGATTGGCCGGAAACTTCGGGAGTTTCTTGATAAGAGCCTTGCTGCCCGGGCAGAGAAACCATCGCGCTGATTATGTAGGCTCCCTGTAGTCACTTCGTAGTCACACAGGCAAAGCAAAAAGGGGTTAGCTTTCGCTAACCCCTTCTTTTATATGGTGGCTACACCGGGACTTGAACCTGGGACATCAGCATTATGAATGCTGCGCTCTAACCGACTGAGCTATGTAGCCGAGTGGCGCGCATTTTCCGGATCTTTCGGGGGGCTGTCAACCCCCTTTGGCTAGATATTTTTCTGTTCTTTCAAGCGTTTAGCGGGACGAGCGGTAGGGCGGGAACGAAAAAGGCCCCGCGGGGTGCTCGGGGCCTTTTCTCGTCCTGGGCTGGCGCCTTGGGCGCCTGCGAAGGGCTTAGACGTTGAAGCGGAAGTGCATCACGTCGCCGTCCTTGACGATGTAGTCCTTGCCTTCCAGGCGCCATTTGCCGGCTTCTTTCGCGCCCTGTTCGCCCTTGAACTGGATGAAGTCGTCGTAGGCGACCACTTCGGCGCGGATGAAGCCTTTTTCGAAGTCGGTGTGGATCACCGCCGCGGCCTGCGGGGCGGTGGCGCCTACGCGGACGGTCCAGGCGCGGACTTCCTTCACCCCGGCGGTGAAGTAGGTCTGCAGGTGCAGCAGTTCGTAACCGGCGCGGATCACGCGATTCAGGCCGGGCTCTTCGAGGCCGAGGGATTCGAGGAACATGTCCTTCTCCTCGCCGTCGTCCAGTTCGGCGATCTCGGCCTCGATCTTGTTGCACACCGGCACCACCATGGCGCCTTCTTCCTCGGCTATGGCTTTCACTACGTCCAGGTGCGGGTTGTTCTCGAAGCCGTCTTCGGCGACGTTGGCGATGTACATCACCGGCTTGCTGGTCAGCAGGTGGAAGCCGCGCACCAGGCGCTTCTCTTCGTCACCGAGGTTCTTCATCAACGAGCGCGCCGGCTTGCCTTCGCTGAAGTGCGGGATCAGCTTCTCCAGCAGGGATTTCTGCGCGATCGCGTCCTTGTCGCCGCCCTTGGCGTTGCGCGCGACCTTCTGCAGCTGCTTCTCGCAGCTTTCCAGGTCGGCGAAGATCAGTTCCAGCTCGATGATCTCGATGTCGCGCTTGGGGTCGACGCTGTTGGCCACGTGGATGACGTTGTCGTCCTCGAAGCAGCGCACCACGTGGGCGATGGCGTCGGTCTCGCGGATGTTGGCGAGGAACTTGTTGCCCAGGCCTTCACCCTTGGAGGCGCCTTCCACCAGGCCGGCGATGTCGACGAACTCCATGGTGGTGGGGAGCACCCGCTCGGGCTTGACGATCTCCGCCAGGGCGTCGAGGCGCGCGTCGGGCATCGGCACGATGCCGCTGTTCGGCTCGATGGTGCAGAAGGGGAAGTTCTCCGCCGCGATACCGGATTTGGTAAGGGCGTTGAACAGGGTGGATTTGCCGACGTTGGGCAAGCCGACGATGCCGCAGTTGAAGCCCATGCTGTGTACCTCTGGCGGAGACGGGTCAGGCCTTCGGGCTGTGCAGCTTCTGCATCGCGCGGGTCCAGTCCCCTGCGAGCATCTCCGGCAGCACGCCGAGGGCGGAATCTATGCTGGTGTCGAGCAGCTCCTGCTCGCTGCGCGGGGCGCGGCTGAGAACGAAGCCGGAGACCAGGCTGCTGTGCCCCGGATGGCCGATGCCAAGCCGCAGGCGGTGGAAGCCGTTCTGGTTGCCGAGTTGGGCGATGATGTCGCGCAACCCGTTGTGCCCGCCGTGGCCGCCGCCTTTCTTGAGCTTGGCGACGCCGGGAGGCATGTCGAGTTCGTCGTGGGCCACCAGGATGGCTTCGACCGGAATGCGGAAGAACCCGGCGAGCGCCGCCACGGCCTGGCCGCTGCGGTTCATGTAGGTGGTGGGGATGAGCAGACGAACGTCGCGGCCCTGGTGGCTGAACTTGCCGACCAGGCCGAAGTACTTCTTGTCGAGGTTCAGGCTGACGCGTTCGCGGTCGGCCAGGCGCTCGACGAAAAGGGCCCCCGCGTTATGCCGGGTCTGGTCGTATTCCGGGCCTGGGTTGCCCAGGCCAACGATCAGTTGCACGGCGGTCACGACGGGGGCCCTTTCCTTGGAGGCTAAGAGGCTGGCGAGTGATTACTCGGCAGCGCCTTCACCTTCTTCCTTGACTACGCGGGAAGCGTGGATGTTGGCCACGGCCAGGTCGTTGCCATGGGCCAGCTGAACCAGTTCCACGCCTTTCGGCGGCTTGAGGTCGGACAGGTGAACGATCTGACCGACTTCGACTTTCGCCAGGTCGACTTCGATGAATTCCGGCAGGTCTTTCGGCAGGCAGGAAACTTCGACTTCGGAGACGACGTGGGAAACTTCACCGCCGCCTTGCTTGACGCCAACTGCGGTTTCCTCGTTGAGGAAGTGCAGCGGAACGTGAGCGGTCAGCTTGTGGTCGGCGACGACGCGCAGGAGGTCGGCGTGCATGACGAAGCCTTTGGCCGGGTGGCGCTGCAGGGCCTTGATCAGCACGGTTTCCTTGGCGCCATCGACGTCCAGGGCGATGACGTGGCTGAAGGCAGCCTCGTTTTCCAGCAGCTTGGCGATTTCACGCAGTTCCAGGGTCACGGAAACCGGGGCTTTCTCGCCACCGTAGATGACCGCGGGAACCAGACCGGCATTACGACGCAGGCGGCGGCTCGCACCTTTCCCCAGGTCGGAACGCGCTTGGGCATTCAGAATAAAGTCAACCATTACACTATCTCCACAATGACAAGATCGCCCGAGCGCTTGCGACCAGCGTTCGGGCGACTCTTCAAATGCCCCGCCGCGGCGGGGCGCTTTCGTCAGGCCCTGTTCCTCAGCGGAACATGGCGCTGATCGATTCTTCGTTGCTGATCCGGCGCATGGCTTCGGCGACGACCGGCGCGATGTCCAGTTGACGGATGCGGCCACAGGCCTGGGCAGCGGCGGACAGCGGGATGGTGTTGGTCACCACCAGCTCGTCCAGTACGGAACCCTCGATGTTCTCGATGGCACGGCCCGACAGCACCGGGTGGGTGCAGTAGGCGATGACCTTGGCGGCGCCGTGCTCTTTCAGAGCCTTGGCGGCGTGGCCGAGGGTGCCGGCGGTATCGACCATGTCGTCGACCAGTACGCAGGTACGGCCTTCGACATCACCGATGATGTGCATGACTTCGGACTGGTTGGCCTTCGGACGACGCTTGTCGATGATGGCAAGGTCCACGCCCAGGGACTTGGCGACGGCGCGGGCGCGCACCACGCCACCGATGTCCGGGGAAACGATCATCAGGTTCTCGAAGCGCTGGTCCTCGATGTCGTCGACCAGTACGGGCGAGCCGTAGATGTTGTCGACGGGGATATCGAAGAAGCCCTGGATCTGGTCGGCGTGCAGGTCGACGGTGAGGACGCGGTTGACGCCCACGACGGTCAGCATGTCGGCCACGACCTTGGCGCTGATGGCCACGCGGGCGGAACGCGGACGGCGATCCTGGCGGGCATAGCCGAAGTAGGGGATGACCGCGGTGATACGAGTGGCCGAGGAGCGGCGGAAGGCATCGGCCATCACCACCAGTTCCATCAGGTTGTCGTTGGTCGGAGCACAGGTCGGCTGGATCAGGAAGACGTCCTTGCCGCGGACGTTTTCGTTGATCTCGACACTGATTTCGCCATCGGAGAACTTGCCGACGGAAACATCACCGAGGGGAATGTGCAGTTGACGCACGACTCGGCGTGCCAGGTCGGGGTTGGCGTTCCCCGTGAAGACCATCATCTTGGACACGCGCAGTACCTGCCGGCTGAGGGTGGGCCTGATGAACCAAAAAGCTGTTCAAAGGCCGTGGCTTTTGAACAGCTTTTTTGTATATGGCAGGGGCGGCTGGATTCGAACCAACGCATGGCAGGATCAAAACCTGCTGCCTTACCGCTTGGCGACGCCCCTATGAATTTTGCTGTGCAGCGCTTCCGTTACCGTCGTACGCAACCCCCGTGGGGTTAATGGCAGGGGCGGCTGGATTCGAACCAACGCATGGCAGGATCAAAACCTGCTGCCTTACCGCTTGGCGACGCCCCTGTATCGTACAACCGAATGCTCTGCATTCCTTCTCAGGTCAGCTCTTGAAGCTTGCGATGCAACAGGGAGATGTTGCGACCCTGTGCGACGAAGCTTGGCAGAGTGGCCGGAAGTTGGCGGCGAACTTTATCAGCATCGCCCTGGTTTGGGAAGCTCCCAAACACACAAGCTCCGGTTCCGGTCAATCTGGCCGATGTGAATTTGTTCAACAACATCAGCGCGTTACGTACAGCTGGGTAACGTTTCTCGACGACCGTCTGACAGTCGTTTCGACCGTCCACCCCGAGAAGGCTGCGAACTTTAATGGGCGGAGTATCCCGTGTCAACTCGGGATCGGAGAAAACTTCTGCTGTGCTGACAAAGACTTGCGGCACGACGACGAGGAACCAGGGCTCCTCCAGCTCGACCGGCGTGAGCCGCTCGCCCACCCCTTCGGCGAAGGCCGCGCGGCCGCGCACGAACACCGGCACGTCGGCGCCCAGGCCCAGGCCCAGGGCCGCCAGGCGGTCCTCGTCCCAGCCCAGTTGCCAGAGGTGGTTGAGGCCGACCAGGGTGGTGGCCGCGTCGGAGCTGCCGCCGCCGATGCCGCCGCCCATGGGCAGGCGCTTGTCCAGCCAGATGTCGGCGCCCAGCCCGGTGCCGGACTGCTCCTGCAACTGGCGCGCGGCGCGGACGATCAGGTTGCTGTCGTGGGGCACGCCGGGGATTTCGGTGTGCAGGCGGATCTGCCCGTCCTCGCGCGGGGCGAAGTGCAGTTCGTCGGCGTGGTCGAGGAACTGGAACAGCGTCTGCAACTCGTGGTAGCCGTCGGCGCGGCGGCCGAGGACGTGCAGGAACAGGTTGAGCTTGGCCGGGGCCGGCAGGGTCAGGCGCGCTTGCATGTCAGTGCGCCTGGCCGAGCAGGCGCGGTTGCCAGCTCTTGATCACCAGGGTGACGTCCAGGTTCTTGCCGTGCAGCTTCAGGCGCTCGGGCAGCCAGTAGCCGTCCTGCTGGGCGTAGCTGCTGTATTCCACGTCCCAGCCGTCCTGCTCCAGGCGCGCCAGGCGGCTGTCGCTGTCGAGGGTCAGGCGGCTCTTGCTGTCCGGCGCCGGCAGGCCGCGCACCCACCAGAGCAGGTGGGACACCGGCAGGCGCCAGCCCATCTGCTGCTCCAGCAGGGCCTCGGGGGACTCGGCCTGGTAGCGGCCTTGCCCGGCGACTTCCAGGGTCACCGCGCCCTCGCGTCCGGTCAGGCGCGCGGCGCCGCGGCCCAGCGGTCCGGACAGGCGGATGTCGTAGTAGCCCTGGCGTTGCAGCCAGAACAGGGTGCCGCTGCCGGAGTCCTTCGGGGCGCGGATGCCGACCTTGCCGTCGATCTGCCAGCCGTCGAGGGCGGCGACGCGTTCCTTGTGGGTCTTCCAGCTGTCGGCGTTGCCCTGGCCTTGCAGGGCTTCCTGGGTGGTGAAGCCGGCGCAGCCGCTGAGCAGGAGCAGGGCGGCGGCGCCAAGGACGTGAATCAGACGCATGGGAAATCTCAGGGGGTCTTGGACCCGGTCAGGCGCAGCAGGGTGTCGCGCAGCACCGGGCTGTCGGGCTGGTTCTGCAGGGCGGCGCTCCAGACTTCGCGGGCCTCGCGCTGCTTGCCGCGGGCCCAGAGCACTTCGCCCAGGTGCGCGGCCACTTCGTGGTCGGGGAATTTCTCCAGGGCCTGGCGCAGGTAGGTCTCGGCCTGGTCCAGGTTGCCCAGGCGGTAGTTGACCCAGCCCAGGCTGTCGAGGATGGCCGGGTCGTCCGGGTTCAACTGGTGGGCCTTCTGGATCAGGTCGCGGGCCTCGTCGTAGCGCGTGGTGCGGTCGGCCAGGGTGTAGCCCAGGGCGTTGAGCGCCATGGCGTTGTCCGGCTCGCGCTGGATGATCAGGCGCAGGTCCTTCTCCATCTGCACCAGGTCGTCGCGCTTCTCCGCCAGCATGGAGCGGGTGTAGAGCAGGTTGAGGTCGTCGGGGAACTGCTTGGTGCCCTGCTCGATGATCTGCCAGGCGCGGTCGGCCTGGTTGCGGTTGGACAGGCCCTCGGCCTCGATCAGGTACAGCTGGATGGCGTAGTCGGGCTGGCGCTCGCGGGCCTCGGCCAGGCGCCGCGAGGCTTCCGCGCTGCGCCCGGAGTCCATGAGTATCTCGCTCTGGCGCAGTTGCGCCGGGAGGAAGTCGTTGCCCGGGCCGACCTGGGCGTATTCCTTGAGCGCGGTTTCCGGGTCCTTCTGTTCCTCGGCGAGGCGGCCGAGGTTGAAGTGCGCGGCGTCGGTGTGGCTGTCGCGCTCGACCAGCTCCTGCAGGTAGACCTTGGCCTCGTTCCAGGCCTGGGCTTCCAGGCACACCAGGGCCAGGGAGAAGCGCAGGTCGTCGTCGTCGGGGAACTGCTGCACCAGGGCGGAGAACTCGGCCTTGGCGTCGTCCAGGCGGTTCTGCTCCACCAGCAGGCGGGCGTAGGCCAGGCGTACGCGCTTGTCGTCCGGGTGTTCCTTGATGCCGGCCTTGAGCAGCGGCAGGGCCTCGTCGCTGCGCTTCATGCTCTGCAGCAGGCGCGCGCGCAGCAGCATGGGGGCCACGTCATGGCGGCTGGCCGGCTTGCTCTCCAGCAGGCTCAGGGCCTCCTGCGGGCGGCCGTCCTGCTGCAGCAGCAGGGCCTTGCCGAACAGCAGCTGGCCGTTGTCGGGGTACTTCTTCAGCAGGCGGTCGAAGCTCTGCAGCAGGCCGGCGCGGGTGTCCGCATCGGTTTCCGCGGCGGACAGGGCGAGGAAGTCGAAGTGGGTGTCGCCCTGGCCGTTGAGGACCTTCTCCATGTACACCATGGATTCGTCGTACTGGCCGGTGCGCGCCAGCTGCAGGGCGGCGGCGCGCTGCGCGTCGAGGTCGTCGGGGGCGGCCTTGGCCCAGATCAGCGAGGTGTCCAGGGCTTCCTGGTCGGCGCCCAGGTACTCGGCGATGCGGAAGGCGCGCTCGGCCACGCCCGGGTCCTGGGTCTGCCTGGCCTGGTCGACGTAGTTGGCCAGGGCGATGTCGAAGCGGTTGCGCTGGCCGGCGATCTCCGCCACCAGCAGGGAATACAGGGTGTCCTCGCTGAAGGAACCGTACTTGCGGCCCTTCTCCGCGCTGGCCGCACTGTCCTTGGCCGGCTTCGGCGCCGGTTCCTTGTGCAGCATGGATTGGCAGCCACCGAGCAGAAACAGGGCGGTCAGCAGCGCTAGGGATTTGTTCATAGACGAAAGAGAGGGACCTGGACGGCGGGTTGTGCCCCATCATGACATAAGCCATTCGGCAAGCCCATGGGGTGGGGGCAGCCAAAACCCAGCATAGACGCACAGATCGACTGCTTGTATTGCGGTGGTTGTCCTCTACCGGTCGACGTAGGACAATTGCGGGCTTCCTGAATTACCTCAGCGATCCCGCATGGCCTTCATTGCCCTTGGCATCAACCACAAGACAGCTTCGGTGGCCGTCCGTGAGCGCGTGGCGTTCACGCCCGGGCAGATGGTCGAGGCCCTGCAGTTGCTCTGCCGGCTGACCGCCAGCCGCGAGGCGGCGATCCTTTCCACCTGCAACCGCAGCGAACTCTACCTGGAGCTGGAGCACCCGGAGGCCGAGGACGTGCTGGCCTGGCTGGCCGACTACCACCGCCTGAGCCTGGACGAGCTGCGCAGCTGCGCCTACGTGCACGAGGACGAGGACGCGGTGCGCCACATGATGCGCGTGGCCGCCGGCCTGGACTCCATGGTGCTGGGCGAGCCGCAGATCCTCGGCCAGATGAAGTCCGCCTACGCCGTGGCCCGCGAGGCCGGCACCATAGGCCCGATGCTCGGCCGCCTGTTCCAGGCCACCTTCAGCACCGCCAAGACCGTGCGCACCGACACCGCCATTGGGGAGAACCCGGTGTCGGTGGCCTTCGCCGCGGTCAGCCTGGCCCGGCAGATCTTCAGCGACCTGCACCGCAGCCAGGCGCTGCTGATCGGCGCCGGCGAGACCATCACCCTGGTCGCCCGTCACCTGCACGAGCAGGGCGTGAAGCGCATCGTGGTGGCCAACCGCACCCTCGAGCGCGCCAGCCTGCTGGCCCAGGAGCTGGGTGCCGAGGCCATCCTGCTGGCGGACATGCCCGAGCACCTGGCGCACAGCGACATCGTCATCAGCTCCACCGCCAGCCAGTTGCCGATCCTCGGCAAGGGCGCGGTGGAGCGGGCGCTCAAGCAGCGCCGGCACAAGCCGATGTTCATGGTCGACATCGCCGTGCCGCGCGACATCGAGCCGGAAGTCGGCGAGCTGGACGACGTCTACCTCTATAGCGTCGACGACCTCCACGAAGTGGTCGCCGAGAACCTCAAGAGCCGCCAGGGCGCGGCCCAGGCCGCCGAGGAACTGGTCGGCGAGGGCGTCGTCGAGTTCATGCAGCGCCTGCGCGAGCTGGCCGCGGTGGACGTGCTGCGCGCCTACCGCCAGCAAGCCGAGCGCCTGCGCGACGAGGAACTGCAGAAGGCCCAGCGCCTGCTGGCCAACGGCGGCGACCCCGGCGACATCCTCGCCCAGCTGGCCCGCGGCCTGACCAACAAGCTGCTGCACGCCCCCAGCGTGCAGATGAAGAAACTCTCCGCCGAGGGCCGCATCGATGCGCTGGCCCTGGCGCAGGAACTGTTCGCCCTCGAGGAGGGCCTTGAGAAGCGATGAAAGCCTCCCTGCTGACCAAGCTGGACAACCTCAGCGACCGCTACGAGGAGCTCACCGCTCTGCTCGGCGACGCCGAGGTGATCAGCGACCAGACCAAGTTCCGTGCCTATTCCCGCGAGTTCGCCGAAGTCGAGCCGGTGATCCTGGCGTTCCGCGACTTCCGCAAGACCCAGGCCGACCTCGAGGGCGCCCAGGCGCTGCTCAAGGACAGTGACCCGGACCTGCGCGAGATGGCCGAGGAAGAGGTCGCCAGCGCCAAGGCCTCCCTGACCGAGCTGGAAGACCGCCTGCAACGCATGCTGCTGCCCAAGGACCCGAACGACGGGCGCAACGTGTTCCTGGAAATCCGCGCCGGCACCGGCGGCGACGAGGCGGCGATCTTCTCCGGCGACCTGTTCCGCATGTACTCGCGCTATGCCGAGCGCCAGGGCTGGCGCGTCGAGGTGCTCTCGGAGAACGAGGGCGAGCACGGCGGTTACAAGGAGGTGATCGCCCGCGTCGAGGGCGACAGCGTCTACGCCAAGCTCAAGTTCGAATCCGGCGCGCACCGCGTGCAGCGCGTGCCGGCGACCGAGTCCCAGGGCCGCATCCACACCTCCGCCTGCACCGTGGCGGTGCTGCCGGAACCCGACGAGCAGGCGGCCATCGAGATCAACCCGGCCGACCTGCGGGTGGACACCTACCGCTCCTCCGGCGCCGGTGGCCAGCACGTGAACAAGACCGACTCGGCCGTGCGCATCACCCACATTCCCTCGGGCATCGTGGTGGAGTGCCAGGAAGAGCGTTCGCAGCACAAGAACCGCGCCAAGGCCATGGCCTGGCTGGCGGCCAAGCTCAACGACCAGCAGCAGGCCGCAGCGCAGCAGGCCATCGCCAGCACCCGCAAGCTGCTGGTGGGCTCGGGCGACCGCTCCGAGCGCATTCGCACCTACAATTTCCCGCAGGGGCGGGTCACCGACCACCGCATCAACCTCACCCTGTACTCCCTGGGCGAAGTCATGGAAGGCGAAGTGGAACAGGTGATCGAGCCGCTGTTGCAGGAATACCAGGCCGACCAGTTGGCCGCCCTGGGGGATTGAGGCGCCATGGCCACCATCATGACCCTGCTCGCCGAAGCGCAATTGCCCGACTCGCCCAGCGCGCGCCTGGACGCCGAGCTGCTGCTGGCCGCCGCCCTGGGCAAGCCGCGCAGCTTCCTGCGCACCTGGCCGGAGCGGGTGGTCGACCGCGAGGTGCGTGAACGTTTCGAAGGCTGGCTGGCGCGCCGCCGCGCCGGCGAGCCGGTGGCCTACATCCTCGGCCGCCAGGGCTTCTGGAGCCTGGACCTGGAAGTGGCGCCGCACACCCTGATCCCGCGCCCGGACACCGAGCTGCTGGTGGAAACCGCCCTGCAGTTGGTGCCGGCCAGCCCGGCGCGGGTGCTCGACCTGGGCACCGGCACCGGCGCCATCGCCCTGGCCCTGGCCTGCGAGCGCCTGAGCTGGCAGGTCACCGGCGTCGACCGCATTCCCGAGGCCGTGGCCCTGGCCGAGCGCAACCGCGAGCGCCTGCGCCTGGCCAACGTCGGCTTCCGCCAGAGCCACTGGTTCTCCGCCCTGGAAGGCGAGCGCTTCGCCCTGATCGTCGGCAACCCGCCGTACATCCCCGGCAGCGACCCGCACCTGCAGCAGGGCGACGTGCGCTTCGAGCCGAAGAGCGCGCTGGTGGCCGGCGCCGACGGCCTCGACGACATCCGCCTGATCGTCGGCCAGGCCCCGCGCTTCCTGGAGCCGGGCGGCTGGCTGCTGCTGGAACACGGCTACGACCAGGCCCCGGCGGTGCGCGACCTGCTGCTGGGCAACGGTTTCCGCGAGGTGGAAAGCCGCCGCGACCTCGGCGGCCATGAACGCATCAGCCTGGGGCGCCTGCCATGTTGAACGACGAAGAACTGCTGCGCTACAGCCGGCAGATCCTCCTGCCGCAGATCGACATCGACGGCCAGCTGCGCCTGAAGAACGCCCGCGCGCTGATCGTCGGCCTCGGCGGCCTGGGCTCGCCGGTGGCGCTGTACCTGGCCGCGGCCGGCGTCGGCGAACTGCACCTGGCCGACTTCGACAGCGTCGATGTGACCAACCTGCAGCGCCAGGTGGTGCACGACAGCACCCAGGTCGGGCGCAGCAAGGTGGGCTCGGCCATGGCCCGCCTGGCCGCCATCAACCCGCAGGTGACGCTGGTGCCGCACCGCCAGGCGCTGGACGGGGATTCCCTGGCCGCGGTGCTGGCCCAGGTCGACCTGGTGCTGGACTGCTGCGACAACTTCTCCACCCGCGAGGCGGTCAACGCCGCCTGCGTCGCCGCCGGCAAGCCGCTGGTCAGCGGCGCGGCCATCCGCCTGGAAGGCCAGCTCTCGGTGTTCGACCCGCGCCGCGACGACAGCCCCTGCTACCACTGCCTCTACGGCCATGGCAGCGAAGCCGAGCTGACCTGCAGCGAGGCCGGCGTGGTCGGGCCGCTGGTGGGCCTGGTGGGCAGCCTGCAGGCGCTGGAGGCGCTGAAGCTGCTGGCCGGCTTCGGCGAGCCGCTGGTGGGCCGCCTGTTGCTGGTGGACGCCTTGGGCACGCGCTTCCGCGAGCTGCGCGTGAAGCGCGACCCGCAGTGCTCGGTCTGCGGCGTAACGCATGGCTGACGAGCGGCCGATAGGCGTCTTCGACTCCGGCGTCGGCGGCCTTTCGGTGCTGCGCGAGATCCGCGCGCGGCTGCCCGGCGAATCGCTGGTGTACCTGGCCGACTGCGGCCACGTGCCCTATGGCGAGAAAACCCCGGAATACATCCGCGAGCGCTGCCGGCGCATCGCCGAATTCCTCATCGCCCAGGACTGCAAGGCCCTGGTGCTGGCCTGCAACACCGCCACCGCGGCGGCCGCCTCCGACCTGCGGGAGCGTTATCCACAACTGCCGATCCTGGCCATGGAGCCGGCGGTGAAGCCGGCCGCGGCGGCGACCCGCAGCGGCGTGGTCGGCGTGCTGGCCACCACCGGTACCCTCAAGAGCGCGCGCTTCGCCGCCTTGCTCGACCGCTTCGCCAGCGACGTGCGGGTGGTCACCCAGCCCTGCCCGGGGCTGGTCGAGCGCATCGAGGCCGGCGACCTGGACGGGCCGCAGACCCGCGAACTGCTCCAGGGCTTCGTCGAGCCGCTGCTGGCCGAGGGCTGCGACACCCTGATCCTCGGCTGCACCCATTACCCCTTCCTGCGCCCGCTGCTGGGCCGGATGCTGCCGCGCGGGGTGTCGCTGATCGACACCGGCGCCGCGGTGGCCCGCCACCTGCAGGCATCGCTGGCCAGCCGTGGCCTGCAGGCACTGGGGCCGGCAAAAAAAACGCACTTCTTCACCAGCGGGGCGGTCGAGATGTTCGAGAGGGTGTTGCCGGTGTTGTGGGGCCTTGATGGATCGGTCAGATTTTTTGCCGATTGAGCAAAGCAGATTCTGAATAGGCGTAACAATCTGCTGACAATTCCGAGGCCTAATCTGGCAATTCGCCTTATAATCGTTAGCTATTCGCGGGGATTTTTCATTCAGCTTATCCATAAGGATCTTTCGATGAAGAAGCTACTCTCGCAGGCCGCCTTGGCCGCAATCATGATGGTGGGCGCAGCCGGCGCAGCGCAGGCCGCGAATCTGACCGCCGCGGCAGGCGCCACCGGCCAGGGCGACGTGGCCCTGCGCCTGGGTGCGAGTTTCGACTGGGACAAGACCTGGTGGGAAAGCGGTACCGGCCACCTGACCGGCTACTGGGACACCGGCGTCACCTACTGGGGCGCCGGCGACCGCGCGGGTGCCCGTTATTCGCTGTCCTTCTCGCCGGTGTTCGTCTACCAGTTCAACGGCGACAGCGTGAAGCCCTTCATCGAGGCCGGCATCGGCATCGCCGGCTTCAGCGGCTCCGAGGTCGGCGACCATGACCTGGGCAGCGCCTTCGCCTTCGAGGACCGCCTGGGCTTCGGCCTGAAGTTCGCCGGCGGCCAGTCGGTGGGCATCCGCGCCATCCACTACTCGAATGCCGGGCTGTCGATGCCCAACGACGGCATCGAGTCCTACAGCCTGTTCTACAGCCATCCGCTGTAAGAATTTTGCTGTACGAAAAAACCGGCCCAGGTGGCCGGTTTTTTCATGCCCTGGGTTTACGAGCCATTCTCCGGAAATCCGTAGGGCGGACGTTAGTGTTCCGGCCGACGGCGGATAACCCGGCACGATTCGCGGATGAGATCCGCTCCGACGTCTCGCCCACATCGTTCCCATGTAGGAGCGGGTAGCACCGCATCCGGAGTGCTCTTCGTAGGAGCGAGCTTGCTCGCGAACAGACTCCGCTGCGGGGCTCATTCGCGAGCAAGAACTAGGCGTCCCCCCTCGCTCCTACGAGAAGCCGTGCTCGCCTGGGCGGATTCAGCCCCCGGCAGATTGCGGAAAGCCTCCAGCACCCGCTCGCGGCTCGCCGCCAGGTCGAGCATCGGCGCCGGGTAGCCGGGCGCGCCGAACAGCCCCAGGCGCGATGGCTCGTGCAGGCTTTCGTTGTCCAGGCCGGCCAGCTCCGGCAGCCACTGGCGCAGGAAGCGCCCATGGGGATCGAAGCGGCGCGACTGCGCCAGCGGGTTGAACAGGCGGAAGTAGGGCGCGGCGTCGGTGCCCGTGGAGGCGCTCCATTGCCAGCCGCCGTTGTTCGCCGCCAGGTCGCCGTCGACCAGGTGGCGCATGAACCAGCGTTCGCCTTCGCGCCAGTCGATCAGCAGGTTCTTGCTGAGGAACATGGCCGTGAGCATGCGCAGGCGGTTGTGCATCCAGCCGGTGGCCAGCAACTGGCGCATCGCCGCGTCGATGATGGGGAAGCCGGTACGCCCCTGCTGCCAGGCTTCCAGGTCCGCCGGCGCGTGGCGCCAGGGCAGTGCCTCGGTCTGTGCGCGGAAGGCGCGGCCGCGGCTGACCTGTGGGAAGCCGACCAGGATGTGCTTGTAGAACTCGCGCCACAGCAGCTCGTTGATCCAGGCCACGGGGCCCGGGCCGCCGCTCTCGAACTCGCCGCGGTTGTTCGCCAGCGCCGCGTGCAGGCACTGGCGCGGCGAGAGCACGCCGGCGGCCAGGTAGGCGGAGAGCTGGCTGGTGCCGTCGAGGTCCGGGCGGTCGCGTCGTTCGTGGTAATGCGCCAGGTCGTCCTCGGCGAAGCCGGCCAGGCGCTCGCCGGCGGCCTTTTCCCCGGCGGGCCAGAACTCGCGCGCCTGGGCGGCGCTGGGCGCGAAGCCGGGCAGTTCGTCGGGCACGGGGTCGCTGGCCACGTCCAGTGGCGCCTGCGGTGGCGGCGCCGGCAGGCAGGCGGGCAGGGCGCTGGCCAGGCGCTGGTAGCAGAGCTTGCGGAACTGGCTGAAGACCTGGAAGTAGGTGCCGCCGCGGGTGAGCAGGCTGCCGGGGACGAAGAACAACTGGTCCAGGTGGCTGTGGAAGCCCACCCCGGCTTCGGCCAGGCGCCGCTTCACCGCCTCGTCGCGGCGGCTTTCGTGGAGGCCGTATTCCTCGTTCACCCGTACCGCGGCGATGCCCAGCGTTTGGCATAGCTGCAGCAGGACTTCGGGTGCCTGGCCCCAGGTATCCGCTTCGCGCAACAGCAGCGGGATGTTCAGCCGCGCCAGGTCGTGCCGCAGCGCCTGCAGGTTGCGCAACCAGAAGTCGACCTTGTTCGGCGAGTCGTCGTGGGCGCGCCACTGGCCGGGGCTTAGCAGGTAGCAGGCGATGACCGGGCCGGCCTGCGCCGCGGCGGCCAGGGCGGTGTTGTCGTGCACGCGCAGGTCGCTGCGCAGCCAGAGCAGTTGGCGCCTCATTCGCCGCCCCCGCCGTTGAGCAGGCCCAGCGCCTGCAGGGTGGCGCGCGCCTGCAGCGGGTCCTGCGCCAGGTGCAGGCCCGGGTGGCTGCCGCGCTGCAGATCGGCCAGCTCCCGCGCGTGGATGTTCACGCTGGCGCCCACCAGTAGGGTGGGGCAGATGCAGCCGTCGAGCAGGCGCGCCAGGTGCGTCGGGCTCAGGCTTTGGTCGGAGTAGAGGAGCAGGGCGCGCGGGTTCAGGCGCTGTTCGACCAGGGCGATCTCGGCGCAGGACAGCGGGCCGTCGAACACCTGCACCGGGCAGCCGGCGGCGCTGGCCAGCCAGGCGCACAGCCAGTGGCCGGTCTCCCGCGGGTGCTCCGACTGGTTCACCAGCAGCAGTGGCCGCCCCTGCTGCTGGCGGTTGTAGTGGTACAGGCGGCCGCCGAGCTTGCTGCGCAGCCAGGAATGGTAGAGCAGGCGCTCCAGGCCGCTGCCGAACTGGCCCTGCCAGCGCTGCTGGAGGTCGCGCCGCAATGGCAGCATCAGGTGCTCGCACAGCGTCTGCGCCGGGTAGATCGACAGGGCGCCGTTGAACAGCTCGTCCAGGCGCTGTTCGTCGAGCCGGGCGATGGCACCCAGCGCCTGCTGGCGCAGGTCGTCCCAGGGCGAATGGGTTGCGGCCGCCGCCCGTGGCGGTTCGTCGAGCAGGTCGCGCACCTTGCCCACCGCCACGCCGCGTTCCAGCCAGGTGAGGACGTGGCGGATGCGCTCCAGCTGCTCGGTGGAGTACAGGCGGTGGCCCTTGGCGGTGCGCTGGGGGACGACCAGCCCGTAGCGGCGCTCCCAGGCGCGCAGCGTCACCGGGTTCACCCCGGTGCGCCGCGCCACTTCGCTGATGGGCAGCCAGCCGGCGGCCAGCGCCTGGCGATAATCGTCGGGAAGGGTGTCGCTTCGTTCAGATGGCATTGCGTAGACCCAGGGCCTCGGGGTGGGGTTGCAGGTACGCCTGGCGGGCGATGTACGGGTGCGGGTGGCGGCGGAAGTGGTGCTTGAGCAGCGCCAGGGGCACCACCAGCGGCACGTCGCCGTGGCGGTACTGCTCGATCAGATGCTGCAGTTCGGCGCGGTCGTCAGCCCCCAGGGCGCGCTTGAGGTAGCCGGCCAGGTGCTGCAGCACGTTGCTGTGGCTGCCGCGGCTGGCGCAGTGGCCCAGCGCCTGGCTGAAGGTGCGGTAGTACAGCGGGCCGAAATGCTCTGCCGGGTGCCGGCCGATATCCGCCAGCTGGTGGCCCAGCTCGGCGTACAGGCGCGGGTGGTGGGCGAGCAGCTGGTACTTGTAGCGCGAGTGGAAATCGAGGATCGCCTTGTGCGTCAGCCCGGCGCGGCACAGGGCGAGCCAGTCGAGATGGGCGTAGACGCGGGTGACGAAGTTCTCGCGCAGGCGGGGATCGTGCAGGCGGCCTTCCTCTTCCGCCGGCAACTCGGGGCGGGCGGCGCAGAAGGCTTCGGCGAACAGGCCGCGGGCAATCGCCAGGGGCGGCTGGCCGTCGTCGGGGTAGAGCTTGACGCGGTGCAGGCCGCAGGAGGGGGACTTCTGCATGAAGATGAAGCCGCCCAGTTCGTCCAGCTGGCCGGCCTGCTCCGCGCCATGGCGACGCAATGCCGCACTGTGGTCCAGGGGCGCATCGCGGCTGTCCACGGCGCGCGGCCGGGCGGCCTCGCCGACCAGGCGCAGGGTCGGGCGCGGCACGCCCAGGCCGATGGCGACTTCCGGGCACAGGGGGACGAAATCGAAATGCCGGGCGAGGTCCTCCAGGCACAGGCGCGAAGCCTTGTGCCCGCCGTTGTAGCGGACGTTCGCGCCGAGCAGGCAGGCGCTGATGCCGAGCCTGGGCCGGGGAGGGGAAGTGGACATGGTCTGGCCCTGTACAAGTAGGCTTCACGTGTACAACTATTTTTCAGCATAGGCCGAGAGTTGTACAGCGGCAAATTGCTTGTACAGGGTGCGGCGCCCTGGCGGGCGCCGTCGGGCTCAGAGGTGCTGCAGCAGCCGGCGGGCCGCTTCCAGGCCGCTCAGCCAGGCGCCCTCGACGCGGCCGGAAAGGCACCAGTCGCCGCAGGCGTAGATGCCCAGGTCGGCGTCGGCCAGCGCGCCCAACTGGTGCGCTTCCAGCGGCCGGGCATAGAGCCAGCGATGGGCCAGGGCGAACACCGGCGCCGGCACCGCGCAGCCGATCATTTCGGCGAAGGTGCCCAGCAGGTGCTCGATGACCGTTTCCTTGGGCTTGTCGATGTTCTGCCGGCTCCAGCTGCTGCTGGCGTGCAGTACCCAGGTGTCCATGTGCTCGTCGCGGCCGGGCTTGCAGCGGTTGCTGGCCATCCAGGTCAGCGGGCCTTCCTGGACGAAGCAGCCCTGCACCGGCGTCTGTAGGGGTTCGGCGAAGCCCAGGGCCACGGCCCAGGTCGGCTCCATGGCGATGCTCGCCGCCGCCGCCGCCAGCTTGGGCGCGCCGGCCAGCAGCGCCGCGGCCTGGGGCGCCGGGGTGGCGACCAGGACGTGGCTGAAGGGGCCGTGGTTGCAGCCTTCGGAGTCCTGCAGGTGCCAGTGGTGCTCGCCGCGGAAGACTTCCGTGATGCGGCAGGAGAAGGTGACCTGCAGGCCCTGCAGCAGCGCACGGGTGATGGCGCTCATGCGCGGCGTGCCGACCCAGCGCGGCTGCTCGTCTGGCGACGGGCTGAGCATGCCGTCGCGGTACTGGTACAGGGCCGGGTCCCACTCGGCGACCCAGCCGGCGTCGCGCCAGTGCTGGATGGCGTCGAGGAAGCGGCGGTCGCGGGCGGTGAAGTACTGGGCGCCGAGGTCGAGCGCGCCAGCGTCGCTGCGCTTGCTCGCCATGCGGCCGCCGCTGCCGTGGCCCTTGTCGAAGAGCTGGACTTCCTGTCCCGCGTCGAGCAGGGCGTGGGCGGCTGAGAGTCCGGCGATTCCGGTGCCAATGATGGCAATGGGGGCGCTCATGACATGCCTCGTAGGTTGTTGTGTTCAGGTTAGCGAGTCGAACAACCTTGTACAATCGGTTTTATTTGTATAGTTGTTCGGTCGCCGTTCGAACGGTCGAGCGGAATTCCGTCCACGCTTCGTGGCCATTCCTTCGGGGGCGTCGCGTATCGGTTCCGGCATTTACAGCGTAGACGTTCGCCACACTCGGACGGGTGCGGTAATGCAAGCGCCGTTCCCTCGTCCAGACTGATGGTAGGTGTGGGAGTTCAGCGCAAGGAGGTTCAGATGCACATCTTCATTACCGGCGGTACCGGCCTGATCGGCCGCCGCCTGTGCCGCCACTGGAGCGCCGCCGGCCATCGGCTGACGGTGCTGAGCCGCCGCCCGGAGCGCGTCGCCGACCTTTGCGGCAGCGAGGTGCGGGGCGTTTCCAGCTTCGAGGCGGTGGGCGACGAGCCTGTCGACGCGGTGATCAACCTGGCTGGTGAGCCCATCGCCGAGCGGCCCTGGACGTCGCGGCGCAAGGCGCTGCTGTGGGACAGCCGGGTACGCCTCAGCGAGCGCCTGGTGGAGTGGCTGGAGGGGCGCAAGCAGCGGCCATCGGTGCTGATCAGCGGCTCGGCGGTGGGCTGGTACGGCGATGCCGGCGAGCGGCCACTGGACGAAGGCAGCGCGGCGGCAGGCGAGGATTTCGCCAGCGAGCTGTGCCTGGCCTGGGAGCAGATCGCCCTGCAGGCCGAGGGCCTCGGCATCCGCGTGGTGCGCCTGCGCACCGGGCTGGTGCTGGCGCCGGAGGGCGGCTTCCTCGCCCGCCTGCTGCCGGCCTTCCGCTTCGGCCTGGGCGGCCAGCTGGGCAACGGCCGGCAATGGATGTCCTGGGTGCACATCGAGGACATGATCGGCCTGATCGATTTTCTCTTGCAGCGAAGCGACGCCAGCGGTCCGTATAATGCCTGCGCGCCGCAGCCGGTGCGCAACCGCGATTTCACCCGGGCGCTGGGGCAGGCCCTGCACCGTCCGACCCTGCTGGGCGTGCCGGCCTTCGCCCTGCGCACCCTGCTCGGCGAGCTGTCGCTGCTGTTGCTCGGCGGCCAGCGCGTGGAGCCCCGCCGCCTGCTGGAAGCCGGCTTCGTGTTCCGCTACAACGATCTGCCGGCCGCCCTCGGCGATGTCCTCGCGCATCGCCCGGCAGCCGCCGCCCACCGTCACTAAGGATGCTGCATGACCCTCAACGCCCTGCTGCTGGTCAACCTGGGCTCGCCGGCCTCGACGGAGGTGGCCGATGTGCGCCGTTACCTGGACCAGTTCCTCATGGACCCGTACGTCGTCGACCTGCCCTGGCCGGCGCGGCGCCTGCTGGTGTCGCTGATCCTGCGCAAGCGCCCGGAGGAGTCGGCGCATGCCTATGCCTCCATCTGGTGGGACCAGGGCTCGCCGCTGGTGGTGATCAGCCGCCGCCTGCAGCAGGTCATGCGCAAGTACTGGCCGCATGGCCCGGTGGCGCTGGCCATGCGCTACGGCCAGCCGTCCATCGAGAACGCCCTGCTGGACCTCTACGAGCAGGGCGTGCGCCGGGTGACCCTGGCGCCGTTGTACCCGCAGTTCGCCGACAGCACCACCACCACCGTCATCGAGGAGGCCCGGCGGCTGATCCGCCAGCTCGGCCTGCATGGCATGCGCCTGATGGTGCTGCCGCCGTTCTACGCCGAGCCGGAATACCAGCAGGCACTGGTGACCAGCGTGCAGCCCTACCTGGAGCAGCCCTACGACCACCTGCTGCTGAGCTTCCACGGCCTGCCCGAGCGGCATATCCGCAAGCTGGTGGGCGACCGCAACCACGACCTCGACGCCGCCGACAGCCGCCACGTGCGCCCGGAAGTCCTGGCGCTGTGCTACCGCAGCCAGTGCCTGCGCACCGCGGAGCTGTTCGCCGAGCGCGCGGGCCTGGAGAAGGGCCGCTGGTCGGTGTCGTTCCAGTCGCGGCTGGGCCGCGCCAAATGGATCGGCCCCTACACCGATGCGCAGCTGGAGGTCCTGGCGAAGCAGGGCGTGAAGCGCCTGCTGGTGATGTGCCCGGCCTTCGTCGCCGACTGCATCGAGACCCTGGAGGAAATCGGCCAGCGCGGCCGCGAACAGTTCATCGCCGCCGGCGGCGAGGAGCTGGTGCTGATCCCCTGTCTGAACGACCAGCAGGCCTGGGCGCTGGCGCTGGCGCGGTTGTGCGAGCGGCTGCCGGAGCCGTTGTGAGGCAAAAAAACGGCGGATAACGCCGTAGGCGTTATGCGCCCTACGCGCATGCCGTTAGCGCGTGCGTGGTGTGAGGACGATGCCTGGCTTCCAGGCCACTCGGGACAGCCCCCTCTCCCGCTTGCGGGAGAGGGTTGGGGAGAGGGGCTCTTGGGCCCGGCACCTGGTTCGTAGGGCGAATAAGCGTTCGCGGTTATCCGCCGTTGGCCCGGAATGCCGGTGCCCGGCGAAAACGGCGGATAACGCCGTAGGCGTTATGCGCCCTACGCGTATGCCGTTAGCGCGTGCGTGGTGTGGGGATGATGCCTGGCTTCCAGGCCACTCGGGACAGCTCCCTCTCCCGCTTGCGGGAGAGGGTTGGGGAGAGGGGCTCTAGACCTTGAACTGATTCACCAGCCGCCGCTGCTGCTCGGCCAGCCTGGTCAGCTCGGCGCTGGCCTGGGAGGCTTCGTCGGCGCCGCCGGCCACCTGGTTGGCGACCAGGCCGATGTTGGCGACGTTGCGGTTGATGTCCTCGGCCACCGCGCTCTGTTCCTCGGCGGCGCTGGCGATTTGGGTGTTCATGTCGTTGATCACCGATACCGCCTGGGTGATCGACTCCAGCGCCTGGGCGGCCTCGTGGGCGTGGCGCACGCTGTCGTCGGTCTTCTCCTGGCTCTGCTGCATCACCTGCACCACTTCGCGGGTGCCGTTCTGCAGTTGCTGGATCATCGTCTGGATTTCCTGGGTGGCCTGCTGGGTCTTCTGCGCCAGGTTGCGCACCTCATCGGCTACCACGGCGAAGCCGCGGCCCTGCTCGCCAGCCCGCGCCGCCTCGATGGCGGCGTTGAGCGCCAGCAGGTTGGTCTGCTCGGCGATGCCGCGGATGGCTACCAGGATGGCGTTGATGTTCTCGCTGTCGCGGGCCAGCGACTGCACTACGCCGACCGCGCGGCCGATCTCGGTGGCCAGGGCCTGGATCGCCGCGGAGCTGCTTTCGACTATCTGCCTGCCCTGGTGCGCGGCCTGGTCGGCGTGGCTGGCCGCTTCCGCCGCGTGGGTGGCGTTGCGCGCCACGTCCTGGGCGGTGGCGGTCATCTCGTGGACGGCGGTGGCCACCAGCTCGATCTCAGCCAACTGCTTCTGCACGCCCTGGTTGGTGCGGATGGCGATGTCCGCGGTGTGCTCGGAGGAGTCGCTGACGTGCTGCACCGAGGTCACCACCTGGCCGATCATGCCCTGCAGCTTGCCGAGGAAGGTGTTGAAGCCGCGGGCGATGGAGCCCAGCTCGTCGGCGCGCTCGCTGGCGAGGCGGCGGGTGAGGTCGCCTTCGCCCTGGGCGATGTCGTCGAGCATGCCCACCAGCTGGCGCAGCGGGCGGGCGATGCCGTGGCCCACCAGCCAGATCACCAGCAGGCCGCCGGCGGCGATGAGCAGGCCGACCAGGGTCATGCCCAGGGTGTCGGAGTCGCTCTGCGCCTTGAGCGCGCCCTGCAGTTGCTTGAGTTCACCGAACACGGCCTGCCGCGGGATTTCCAGCATCAGCGTCCAGCGCGTGCCGGTGTCGCCGATGGCGAAGGGCAGGAACACGGCGATGGTGTCGCGGGCTTCGTCCTGCTGGTACAGCGGCTGCTCGCCCTGCAGCTTGCCGAGGCTGGCGGCCTGGCTCGCGTCGAGTACCTTGTCGGCCGGTTCGCCGAGCTTGCCGGCGTCCTTGGTGTAGGCCACCAGGCGGCCGTTGGCGGAGATCAGCGCGAGTTCGCCGGCGCCGTCGTACAGGGTGCTGTCGGCGGCCTTGAGCAGGTCCTGGATGAAGTCCAGGGACAGGTCGGCGCCCACCGCGCCGCGGAACTGGCCGTCGACCAGGATGGGCGCGTTGAAGGACGACATCAGCACCATCCTGCCGCCCATCTCATAGGGCGCCGGGTCGATCACACAGGGCTTGTGGCGTTCCTTCGGGCACAGGTAGTACTCGCCCTCGCGCACGCCGGTGGGCAGCACCTTCTGGCTTTCCAGGGTGTCGCCCATGGCTTCCACGGTGAGGCTGCCGTCGGCCTTGCGGTACCACCAGGGCATGAAGCGCCCGCTGGCGTCGTAGCCGGCGCCGGTCTGCCCGGCGTAGAGGCTGTCGGGGCCGGCGAAGGCGCCGGGCTCCCAGCCGGCGAAGGCGTCCAGCAGCTTGGGGTTCTGCTGCACC
Source organism: Pseudomonas sp. JH-2 (assembly GCF_036231725.1). NCBI lineage: Bacteria > Pseudomonadati > Pseudomonadota > Gammaproteobacteria > Pseudomonadales > Pseudomonadaceae > Pseudomonas > Pseudomonas sp. JH-2. Next base: position 62,569 of record NZ_JAZAQP010000003.1, read on the forward strand.
GTCTGGCGCAGCAGGTTGGACATCTCGCCGCGGCTGATGCCCAGCAGCGGCTTGCCTTCGGCGTCCTTGCCGTCCATCAGCATGTTGGCCTGGGCCAGGCCCTTGACCACCGTCAGCGGGTATTCCAGTTCGCGCTGGATCTGGCTGGCCTGGGCGCGGGCCAGGGCCACCAGGCGTTCGTTGATGACCTTTTCCAGCAGCGCCTGGGTGCGCTCCTGCACCAGCGTCTGGGTGCGCCCGCCGGCGAACAGGGCATACAGCACCAGCGCCGCCACCACAGCCAGCACGCTGGCCCCCGCCAGCGCCACCACGGAAAACTGGATCGACTTGAACTTCATGACGAAATACCCGCGTACCAGGGACAGCCTGTTCCGCTGTATCGGCAGGACTTCAGCGTTTCCTTAGGAAATGCCTTGTAATGGGTTGTAACGCCCTTGTGTCGTCTCCCTCGCACAGCGGTTGCCGGCCATCGGGGGGCGGCCTACCATTGCGCGCTGTCCAAGGGAGAATGCAATGCTTCAGGAGAGCATCATGTCCAGCGTATTCCGTTTCGCCGGCCTGGCCGCGGCCCTGCTGCTGGCCGGCTGCCAACAGGTGAACACCACCAGCGGCGGCGCCGTCGGCGTCGAGCGCAAGCAGTACATGTTCAGCATGCTGTCGAGCCAGCAGGTCGACCAGATGTACTCGCAGTCGTACCAGAAGACCCTCACCGACGCGACTTCCGCGGGCAAGCTGGACAACGGCAGCAGCGACGCCAAGCGCGTCAAGGCCGTGGCCGCGCGGCTCATCCCGCAGACCGGCTCGTTCCGCCAGGACGCCCCGGGCTGGGACTGGCAGGTCAACGTGATCAAGAGCGACGAGCTCAACGCCAACTGCGGCCCCGGCGGCAAGATCATCTTCTACAGCGGCCTGATCGACCAGCTGAAGCTCACCGACGACGAGATCGCCGCGGTGATGGGTCACGAGATCGCCCACGCCCTGCGCGAGCACGGCCGCGAGCAGATGTCCCGGGCCTACGCCGTGCAGATGGGCGAGAACCTCGGCGGCGCGCTGCTGGGCATGGGCCAGACCAGCATGCAGCTGGCCGACCAGGTGGTGCAGTACAGCCTGACCCTGCCCAACAGCCGGCAGAACGAGACCGAGGCCGACCTCATCGGCCTGGAGCTGGCCGCCCGCGCCGGCTACAACCCCCAGGCCGCGCTGACCCTGTGGGAGAAGATGGGCAAGGCGGGCGGCGATGCGCCGCCGGAGATCCTCAGCACCCACCCGGCGGACAGCACGCGCATGGCCAACCTGCAGGCCGCCATTCCCAAGGTGATGCCGCTGTACGAGCAGGCCAAGGGCCGCAATTGACGAGCGGGGGGATCGACGCCGTCGATCCGTTGCAGCCGGCCGCCCGCGCGGCCGGTTCGACCATCACCAGGGAGCGCCAGTGAAAATCGCAGTACTCGGAGCCACCGGGCTCCTCGGCCATCATGCCGCGCGCGCCATCAAGGCCGCCGGCCACCAACTGGTGCTGATCCACCGTCCGTCCTCGCAGATCCAGCGCCTGGCCTACCTGGAGCCGGAATGCCGGGTCGCCGAACTGTTCGACTACAAGGGGCTGGAACGCGCCCTGAGCGGGCTGGACGCGGTGATCTTCAGCGCCGGTTACTACCCGCAGCGGCCGCGCCGCTGGCAGGAGGAGGTGGCCAGCGCCCTGGACCAGACCAACCACTTCTACGCGGCCTGCCAGCACAACAAGGTGTCGCGCATCCTCTACGTCGGCTCGGCCTTCGCCATGCCCATGCACCCCCAGGGGCTGCCCGGCCACGAGGGGCTGTTTTACGAGAGCCTGCCCACCGGCAAGAGCGCCTACGTGATGTGCAAGTGGGCGCTGGACGAACAGGCCCGCGAACAGGCCCGCGGCGGCCTGCCGGTGGTGATCGGGATTCCCGGCATGGTGCTGGGCGAGCTGGACATGGGGCCGACCACCGGGCGCCTGATCACCGCCATCGGCCGCGGCGAGATGTCCCACTACGTGCCGGGCCGGCGCAACGTGATCGACGCCGGCGAAGCGGGGCGCGGCCTGCTGATGACCCTGGAGCGCGGGCGCATCGGCGAACGCTACCTGCTCACCGGGCACAACGTGGAGATGGCCGAGCTCACCGCCACCATCGCCCGCCTGCTGGGCCGCCCGGCGCCGCAGCCGATGCCGCTGCACCGCGCCCGCGCGCTGGCCACCCTGGGCCGCTGGCGCTACCGCCTGACCGGCAAGCTGCCGCTGCTGGACGACACCGCCATCGAGGTGATGGCCGGCGGGCAGTTCCTCGACGGCCGCAAGGCCCGCGAGGAAATCGGCTTCGAAAGCCACGTGCCGCTGGAAGATACCCTGCACCGCGCCATCGACTGGTTCCACGCCAACGGGTACCTGTAGGACGCGGACTTCGTTCGCGAATCGCGCGCAGGCTGGGGCGTAGGGCGAATAACCGTTCGCGGTTATCCGCCGATACACCGGCGCTACAGCCAATGCCAGGGGCAACCCCGGAGCCGCCGGGGATCGCGGCCAGACGGCGGATAACGCCGTAGGCGTTATGCGCCCTACGCCGGGCTCACCCGCGACGTAGGGCGAATAACCGTTCGCGGTTATCCGCCGATACACCGGCGCTACAGCCAATGCCAAGGTCAATCCTGGAGCCGCCGGGGATCGCGGCCAAACGGCGGATAACGCCGTAGGCGTTATGCGCCCTACGCCTGAGCGGATTTATCCGCGATTCGCGTGCAGGGTATTTCCCCTCAGGGCAGCGCCTGCTCCGCCAGCGGGCGGTTCTGCAGGCCCATCTGGCTGCGGAAGCTTTCCATGTCGATCAGGGTGCACAGCTCCTGCTGCTTGCCGTGGCTGTTGAACACCCACAGGGCCATGCCGGGGATGCTGACCACCTTGTCGCTGGCCGGGTAGCCGAAGGCGGGGCGGCCGATGGTGCCGACCAGGGTGCTCCAGGTGAACACCTTGTGGCCCTCGCCGATGCATTCCTCGACCACCACCTCCAGGTCGTCCATGGACGCGCGGATGCCCTCGATCAGCTGCCGGTAGCCGGCGCTGTCCAGGGGCTGGGCGGAGAAGCTGCTCTTGTAGAGGAAGTCCGGGCTGTGCAGCTGGGTGGCCAGGGCCAGGCGGCCCTTGTTCCAGCTCAGGTCGATGTGCTGGCGGGCGAGGCGTTTCAGGTCCTTGTCAGTCATGGCTGTTTCCTTCAGCTAGGGACGACAGTTGTCACTGTAGGCCTGTGGCATGGCGGCGGCATTGGCCGCCACGCCGAAGCGGCCGTCAGAACAGCCCTGACAGCTGGGCGGCGTGCCAGGCCGCGACCAGGCCCAGCACGGCGAAGGCGCAGGCGGCCAGGCGGCGGATCAGCGCCAGCGGCAGGCGCTCGGCGGCGAAGTTGCCGGCCAGCACCACCGGCACGTTGGCCAGCAGCATGCCGATGGTGGTGCCCAGCACCACCAGCCAGAAGTGCGGGTACTGCGCGGCCAGCATCACGGTGGCGACCTGGGTCTTGTCGCCCATCTCGGCGAGGAAGAAGGCGATCAGCGTGGTGAGGAAGGGGCCGAACCTCTTCAGGCCGCCCTCTTCGTCGTCATCCAGCTTGTCCGGCACCAGGGTCCAGGCCGCCACGGCCAGGAAGGAGGCGGCCAGCAGCCAGCTCAGGGCGGCTTCGGAGAAGAAGGTGGAGACCCATTTGCCCACGGCGCCGGCAGCGAAGTGGTTGACCAGGGTAGCGACGACGATGCCGGCGATGATCGGCCAGGGCTTGCGGAAGCGCGCGGCGAGGACGAGGGCGAGCAGTTGCGTCTTGTCGCCGATTTCGGCGAGGGCAACCACCAGGATGGGGACGAACAGGGATTCCATCAGGCTTTCCTAAGGGGGCGGGTCGACTAATCACCGATGACACGCGCCATCCGCCCACCCCGGGTCGGATCGCTCGTGTCATAGGTCTTGTCAAACCCGGGCCCGACTGCTACGGGCCTTGGGGCCGCACGCGCCATGGTCTGCGGACCAAGTGTGTTGACGCGTGCCGGGCGAGGGTGGGAACCGCTCGCGGGAGACTACTCCCCTAGGACGGGGCGCATTCTGCCCAAGTCGTCCGGCTTGGGCAAGCCTGGCTTTCAGTCGACGTCGCGGCCGGAGGTGACGTCCATCTCCTCGTAGCGGACGAAGCGGCTGCCGTTCTTCAGGCGGTAGCCCCACCAGATGGCGAGGAACAGCGGCAGGCTGACGTAGGTGGCGACCAGCCCGGTCCAGTCGATGCGCTCGCCGACGAACGCCTGGTAGTTCTGCCCGAGGGTGATCGCCAGGCACAGGGCGAAGGCGAACAGCGGGCCGAAGGGGAACCACTTGGCGCGGTAGGGCAGGTCGTCGAGCTTGCCGCCCTGCAGCAGGTAGCCCTTGCGGAAGCGATAGTGGGAAATGGCGATGCCCAGCCAGACGATGAAGCCGCACATGCCCGAGGTGTTGAGCAGCCAGGTGTAGACGGTCTTGTCGCCGATGAAGCTGGTGAGGAAGCACAGGCCGCCGATCAGCGTGGTGGCGTAGAGCGCATAGCGCGGCACGCCGCTCTGCGAGATCTGCCGGAACAGGCGCGGCGCCTGGCCATGCAGGGCCATGGTGTAGAGCATGCGGGTGGAGGCGTACATCCCCGAGTTGCCGGCGGAGAGGATCGCCGAGAGGATCACCGCGTTCATCACCCCGGCGGCCGCGGCCAGGCCTGCGCGCTCGAAGAGCAGGGTGAAGGGCGAGGTGCTGATGTCGCTGCTGTCGGTCTTGAGCAGGTTCGGATCGGTGTAGGGGATCAGCATGCCGATGACGAAGATCGACAGGATGTAGAACATCAGGATCCGCCAGAACACCTGGCGGATGGCGATGGGGATCGACTTGTGCGGGTGCTCCGACTCGCCGGCGGCGACGCCGATCAGTTCGGTGCCCTGGAACGAGAAGCCGGCGATCATCGCCACCCCGACCATGGCCTGCAGGCCGCCGACGAAGGGCGCATCGCCGGTGGTGAAGTTGCTGAAGCCGGGGGAGTCGATGCCGTGCATGATGCCGAAGATGCTCGCCAGGCCGATGCCGATGAAGATCACCACGGCCACCACCTTGATCAGCGCGAACCAGAACTCGCTCTCGCCGAAGCCCTTCACCGAGAAGAAGTTGAGGCCGAACATGATGGCCAGGAAGATCGCGCTCCAGTACAGGCCGGGCACGTCGGGGAACCAGAAGTTCATCACCAGCTGCGCGGCCACCAGTTCCGCGGCGATGGTCACCGCCCAGTTGTACCAGTAGTTCCAGCCCATGGCGAAGCCGAAGCCGTCGTCGATGAAGCGGCTGCCGTAGGTGGAGAAGGAGCCGGAATCGGGGATGTAGGCGGCCATCTCGCCCAGGCTGGTCATCAGGAAGAACACCATCAGGCCGATCAGCGCGTAGGCCAGCAGCGCGCCGCCGGGGCCGGCGGTGGCGACGGTGCTGCCGGAGGCGACGAACAGCCCGGTGCCGATCGAGCCGCCGATGGCGATCATGTTCAGGTGCCTGGGCTTGAGCGAGCGCTTCAGGTGCGCGGGGGTCTTTTCCGGCGACTTCACGAAGGTCAGCTCGGCTTCTTTCACGGTGCTTTTCACGGCGATCCTCGGCTCGTGAGGCGCGCCGGCTGGGCGCGCCCTTTTCGGTCTGGTGGAGTGTAGTGGGCCTGCGACGAGGCGCCCGGCCTCAGGGGCGGCGGGCGCTGTAGATGCGGAAACCGTCGCCCTCGGCGAGGCTGCGGCAGGGGCCCAGGTGCTGTTCGATCAGCGGCGGGTACTTGAGGAAGCTGTTGGCCACCAGGCGCAGTTCGCCGCCCGGCCGCAGGTGCTGCGCGGCTTCGCGCAGCAGGCGTTCGCTGGCCTGGTAGTCGGTGTGCACGCCCTGGTGGAAGGGCGGGTTGCTGACGATGGCGGCCAGGCCCGGGGGCGCCGCGTCGATGCCGTCGCCGCCGATCACCTCGCCTTCCAGGCCGTTGGCGGCGAGGGTCAGGCGGCTGCTTTCCAGGGCGAAGGCGTCGACGTCGAGCAGGCTCAGGCGGCTGGCCGGGTAGCGGCGCTTGAGCACTGCGCCGAGCACGCCGGCGCCGCAGCCGAAGTCCAGCACCTGGCCTTCGGGCAGGCCGTCCAGGTGTTCCAGCAGCAGGGCGCTGCCGCGGTCCAGGCGGCCGTGGCTGAACACGCCGGGCAGGGTGACCACCTGCAGTTCGCCGTCGGCCAGTTCCAGGCTGTAGCGCTGGGCCAGGGCGTGCAGGTCGGGGCAGGGCAGGGCGCCATCGATGCTGGCGTGCCAGAGTTGGCAGTGCCGCGCGCTGTCGAGCTTGGCGGCCTTGGCCAGGGCGCCGAGCTGTTTGGCGGCGCGTTCGACGCCGGCGCGTTTCTCGCCCACCAGGTACAGCTGGCCGCCGGGCACGCGGCTGGCCAGGGCGGCCAGCAGGTAGTCGGTCAGCTCGCGGGACTTGGGCAGGAACAGCACGGCGGCGTCGAACTCGCCGCTTGGCGGCGTCACGCCGAAATGGCAGCGCCCCGGGTGGCGGCCGTCCAGCAGCCGCTGCTCGCCGGCGTGCCAGCTCCAGCCCAGGGCCTGGGGCAGCTCGCCGAGCAGGCCGTCGGCGGGCAGGCCGGCCAGCAGCACGCGGCCGGCGAAACGTTCGATCTGGCGCAGCAGCACCTCGCTGGTAGGGGCGTAGGACATGCGGCCTCCTGAAAAAGGGCGCGAGTTTAGCACTTCGCGCTTCAGTCGACCCGCCGCAGCCTGTCGCCGCGGAAGAAGGCCGCGGCGTTGTCCGTCACCTGGCCGACGATGCGCTGCCGCGCCTCGCGGCTGCCCCAGGCGTTGTGCGGGGTGACGATCAGCCGCGGGATGTCGCCGGCCAGCAGCGGGTTGCCGTCCTTGGGCGGCTCGACGCTGAGCACGTCGGTGGCGGCGCCGCCCAGGTGGCCGCGGCGCAGGGTGTCGGCCAGGGCCTGCTCGTCGATCAGGCCGCCGCGGGCGGTGTTGACGATGAAGGCGCCGGGCTTCATCAGGTCCAGCTCGCGCTGGCCGATCATCCCGCGGGTCTGGTCGGTCAGCGGGCAGTGCAGGCTGATGGCGTCGACCTGCGGCAGCAGCTCGTCCAGCGCCAGGCGGTCGGCGCGCGGCGGCCGGCCGGGCAACTGGCCGAGCAGCACGCGCATGCCGAAGGCCTCGGCCAGGCGGCCCACCGCGCCGCCCAGTTCGCCGTGGCCGAGCAGGCCGAGGGCCTTGCCCTCCAGCTCGACGATGGGGTAGTCCAGCAGGCAGAACTGGGTGGCCTGCTGCCAGCGCCCGGCGCGCACCGCCGCCTGGTAGTCGGGCAGCCGGGTGGCCAGGGCGAGCAGCAGGCCGATGGCGTGCTGGGCCACCGAGGCGGTGCCGTAGCCCTGGCAGTTGCACACGGCGATGCCGCGTTCGCGGGCGGCGGCCAGGTCGATGTTGTTGGTGCCGGTGGCGGTGACCAGGATCAGCTTGAGGTCCGGGCACTGGGCCAGGGTTTCGGCGCTGATGGGCGCCTTGTTGCTGATGGCCACGTTGGCCTCGCGCAGGCGCCCGGCGATCTCGCCCGGGGCGCTGGCGGCGTGCAGGACCAGTTCGCCGAAGGCCTGGTGCAGCGGCTGCAGGTCGAGGTCGCCGAGGTCGAGGGAGGCGGTGTCGAGGAACACGGCGCGGGAGCTGTTCATCACTGGCTGTACCTTTTGCGGGAAGCGGGGCTGGCGTAAGGTTGCCAGCCTGACGGCGTTAATCACACCCCTGCGGAGGTTGCATGTACTGGACGGAATTCCTCACCGTGGCATTGATCCACCTGCTCGCGGTGGCCAGCCCCGGCCCGGACTTCGCCGTGGTGGTGCGCGAGAGCGTGACCCACGGCCGCCGCGCCGGCACCTGGACGGCGCTGGGGGTGGGCTGCGCCATCTCCATCCACGTGACCTACTCGCTGCTGGGCATCGGCCTGATCGTTTCGCAGTCGATCATGCTGTTCAACACCCTCAAGTGGCTGGCCGCGGCCTACCTGTTCTACATCGGCATCAAGGCGCTGCGGGCGAAGCCTGCCGGCGGCGACGGCAGTGTGGAGGTCGCTGCGCCGAGCGAACGCACCCCGCGCGGGGCCTTCGTCAGCGGCTTCGTTACCAACGGCCTGAACCCCAAGGCGACGCTGTTCTTCCTGTCGCTGTTCACCGTGGTCATCAACCCGCACACCCCGGTGCTGGTGCAGGCCGGCTACGGCGTCTACCTGGTTTGCGCCACCGCGGCCTGGTTCAGCTTCGTGGCGCTGCTGTTCAGCCAGCAGCGCGTGCGCGCCGGCTTCGCCCGCATGGGGCACTGGTTCGACCGGATGATGGGCGTGGTGCTGGTGGGGTTGGGTGTCAAGCTGGCTTTCACCGAATTGCGCTGAGGGTTGGGTGCTTGCGCTTTTCGTAGGAGCGAGCTTGCTCGCGAATGGTGCTTGGCTGGGGCTTTGGGTGTTGGGTTTTAGAGCGCCCTCTCCCTAACCCTCTCCCTGAAGGGAGAGGGGACCGTTCGGTGTGTTCGGTTGCTTCGGCGTTAGCCGGCTTGTACCGATTACCCGGCTAACACCAAATCCTTTCTCGGCACGGGGAGAGGGGCTCTCAGACCTGCCACCGATGTTCCGGCCAGTAGCCGAAAATCGCGCGCAGGGAATGGCATACACAGTGGCTTGCACGGAGCCGAAACGAAAAGGGCGCGACCATGGTCGCGCCCTTTTTCTGTTACCGGTAACAGCGTTACAGCAGCTCTATGGCCACCGCGGTGGCCTCGCCGCCGCCGATGCATAGCGAGGCCACGCCGCGCTTGCCGCCCTTCTTCTGCAGGGCGTTGATCAGGGTGACGATGATCCGCGAGCCGGTGGAGCCCACCGGGTGGCCCTGGGCGCAGGCGCCGCCGTAGACGTTGACCTTGGCGTGGTCCAGGCCGTGTTCGCGCATGGCCAGCATGGTGACCATGGCGAAGGCTTCGTTGATCTCGAACAGGTCGACGTCGTCCTTCTTCCAGCCGGTCTTGCGGAACAGGTTGGTCATGGCGCCGATCGGGGCCAGGGTGAACTCGCTCGGATCCTGGCTCTGGGTGGCATGGCCGACGATCTTCGCCAGCGGCTTGAGGCCACGGCGCGCGGCTTCCTCGGCGGTCATCAGCACCAGCGCGCTGGCGCCGTCGGAGATCGAGCTGGCGTTGGCGGCGGTGATGGTGCCGTCCTTCTTGAACGCCGGCTTCAGGCTGGGAATCTTGTCCAGGTTGGCGGTCAGCGGCTGCTCGTCGTCCTTCACCAGCACTTCGCCCTTGCGGGTGGTCACGGTCACCGGGGCGATCTCGCTGGCCAGCGAGCCGTCCCTGATCGCCGCCTGGGCGCGCTTGAGCGAGTCGATGGCGTAGGCGTCCATCGCCTCGCGGGTGATGCCGTTGCTGTCCGCCGTGTCCTGGGCGAAGGAGCCCATCAGGCGGCCGCTGCGGGCGTCTTCCAGGCCGTCGAGGAACATGTGGTCCTTGATCTCGGCGTGGCCCATGCGCAGGCCGGTGCGGGCCTTCTCCAGCACGTAGGGGGCGTTGGACATGCTCTCCATGCCGCCGGCGACCATGATCGTGTTGGTTCCGGCCTTGAGCAGGTCGTGGGCCAGCATCACCGCCTTCATGCCCGAGCCGCACAGCTTGTTGATGGTGGTGCAGCCGGTGGCGGCGGGCAGGCCGGCGTTGAGTGCCGCCTGTCGGGCCGGGCCCTGCTTCAGGCCGGCCGGCAGCACGCAGCCCATGATCACTTCCTCGACATCGGCGGCGTCGATACCGGCGCGGGCGACTGCCTCGCGGATGGCGATGGCACCCAGTTCCACCGCGGGGACCGCGGCCAGGCTGCCCTGGAAGCCGCCCATGGGGGTGCGGGCGCCGCTGACGATGACGATTTCGGACATGGAAAACTACCTCGTGGCTCTTGTTCTTGGGGGCGGCCGTGAACGACCGGGTGGCGGCGATTCTAGCGCGTGACCGGATCAGGCCAAAGAGTCACCCGCAAATCACTCTTTGGATGGATGATTGGTCATGATCGCGCCTCTACAGTCACCGGCATCGACTCCCATGAAGGTCCCACAGGTAAGCCGAACATGCTCAAGACCCGTCTCCTCCCCGCTGCGAGCAATGCCTACCAGTACCCGTTGCTGGTCAAGAGCCTGCTGTTGTCCGGCGCGCGCTACGAAAAAAGCCGCGAGATCGTCTACCGCGACCTGGTGCGCTACAACTACGCCACCTTCAACGAGCGCGTCGCGCGCCTGGCCAACGTCCTCACCGAGGCCGGCGTGCAGGCCGGCGACACCGTGGCGGTGATGGACTGGGACAGCCACCGCTACCTGGAGGCGATGTTCGCCATCCCGATGATCGGCGCGGTGCTGCACACCATCAACATCCGCCTCTCGCCGGAGCAGATCCTCTACACCATGAACCACGCCGAGGACCGCTTCGTGCTGGTCAACAGCGAGTTCGTGCCGCTCTACCAGGGCATCGCCGGGCAGCTGACCACGGTGCAGAAGACCCTGTTGCTGACCGACGGCGCCGACAAGACCTGCGCGCTGCCCGACTGCATCGGCGAATACGAGACGCTGATGGCCGCGGCCAGCCCGCGCTACGCCTTCCCCGACTTCGACGAGAACTCGGTGGCCACCACCTTCTACACCACCGGTACCACCGGCAACCCCAAGGGCGTGTACTTCACCCACCGCCAGCTGGTGCTGCACACCCTGGCCATGGCCTCGACCATCGCCAGCCTGGACAGCATCCGCCTGATGGGCAACAGCGACGTGTACATGCCGATCACCCCGATGTTCCACGTGCATGCCTGGGGCACCCCCTACGTGGCCACCATGCTCGGCATCAAGCAGGTGTACCCGGGGCGTTACGACCCGGAACTGCTGGTGGAGCTGTGGAAGCGCGAGAAGGTCACCTTCTCCCACTGCGTGCCGACCATCCTGCAGATGGTGATGAACGCCAAGGCCGCCCAGGGCCTGGACTTCAACGGCTGGAAGATCATCATCGGCGGCAGCGCGCTGACCCGCTCGCTGTACGAGGCGGCCCAGGCCCGCGGCATCCAGCTGACCGCCGCCTACGGCATGTCCGAGACCTGCCCGCTGATCTCCTGCGCCTACCTCAACGAGGAGCTCAAGGCCGGCAGCGAGGACGAGCGCACCACCTACCGCATCAAGGCCGGCGTGCCGGTGCCGCTGGTGGACGCGGCGATCATGGACGAGCACGGCCAGCTGCTGCCGGCCGACGGCGAGTCCCAGGGCGAGCTGGTGCTGCGTTCGCCCTGGCTGACCCAGGGCTACTTCCGCGAGCCACAGAAGGGCGAGGAGCTCTGGGCCGGCGGCTGGATGCACACCGGCGACGTCGCCACCCTCGACGGCATGGGCTTCATCGACATCCGCGACCGCATCAAGGACGTGATCAAGACCGGCGGCGAGTGGCTGTCCTCGCTGGAGCTGGAAGACCTCATCAGCCGTCACCCGGCGGTGCGCGAGGTGGCCGTGGTGGGGGTGCCGGACCCGCAATGGGGCGAGCGCCCGTTCGCCCTGCTGGTGCTCTTCGAGGGCCAGCAACTGGACGCCAAGGGGCTGAAGGAGCACCTCAAGCCTTTCGTCGAGCAGGGCCACATCAACAAGTGGGCGATTCCCTCGCAGATCGCCGTTGTTACTGAAGTTCCCAAGACCAGCGTGGGCAAGCTGGACAAGAAGCGCATCCGTGTGGATATCGCTCGTTGGCAGGAGTCCGGCAGCGAATTCCTCTCCGCCCTGTAATCCCTTCCCTCCGGCTGCGTCCCCCAAGCAAGCGCTTGGCACGGGGCGCAGCCTCTGCTAATCCTTTCTGCGAGCCGTCTAGCTTGCGGCTCGTTGCCGCAGCGACGCGCTAAATCACACTTTCGAGGGATCAAGCCCGTCGGGGGGCTGGCTATAGTCGCTGCCACTCATAACAAAAATCACACATGGAGTAGCGTCGATGACACAAATGAAGAAGATCTGGCGCCTGGCGCGTTTGCCGCTGGCCGTCAGCCTGGCTTCCACGCTTGCCACTCCCGCTTCGGCGGTCACCTTCAACATCGGCGAGATCGAGGGCTCCTTCGATTCCAGCCTGTCGGTCGGCGCCAGCTGGTCGACGCAGAATCCGGACAAGAACCTGATCGGCGTGAACAACGGCGGCAAGGGGCTGTCGCAGACCTCCGACGACGGCCACCTGAACTACAAGGCCGGCAAGACCTTCTCGAAGATCTTCAAGGGCATCCACGACCTGGAGCTGAAGTACGGCGACACCGGCATCTTCGTCCGCGGCAAGTACTGGTACGACTTCGAGCAGAAGGACGAGAGCACCGAGTTCAAGCCGCTCAGCGACAGCGGCCGCAAGGAAGCCGCCCAGGCCTCCGGCGCCGAACTGCTCGACGCCTTCATCTACCACAAGTACAGCATCGCCGACCTGCCGGGCAACGTGCGCCTGGGCAAGCAGGTGGTGAACTGGGGCGAGAGCACCTTCATCCAGGGCGGCATCAACTCGATCAACCCGTTCGACGTCACCGCGTTGCGCCGCCCGGGCTCCGAGATCAAGGAAGCCCTGGTGCCGGTGAACATGTTCTACCTGTCGCAGAACATCACCGACAACCTGTCCGCCGAAGGCTTCTACCAGCTGGAGTGGGACCAGACGGTAGTGGACAACTGCGGCACCTTCTTCTCCCAGCCCGACGTGATCGCCGACGGCTGCACCGACAACCTGCGCGTGCTGACCAACGCCCAGGCGCTGGGGGCGGGGAACGTGGCGCTGGCCAAGCAGTTCGGCGTGGACATCAACAACGAAGGCGCCCTGGTACGCCGCGGGCCGGATCGTGATGCCCGCGACAGCGGCCAGTACGGCCTGTCGCTGAAGTACTACGCCGATACCCTGAACACCGAGTTCGGTGGCTACTACATGAACTACCACAGCCGCCTGCCGATCTTCAGCGGCCGTGGCGCTTCCCAGGGCACCTACAACCTGGCGAGGTCCCTCAGCGGCACTCCGCTGCAGGCCTTCGCCCCGCTGCTGGTGGCCGGCAACTCCTCGTACTTCGTCGAGTACCCGGAAGACATCCACCTGTACGGCCTGAGCTTCTCCACCACGCTGCCCACCGGCACGGCCTGGCAGGGCGAGATCAGCTACCGGCCCAACGCCCCGGTGCAACTGAACACCACCGACATCCTGTTCGCCGGCGTGGTACCGCTGGGCGGCCCGGTGTTCGGCAACGCCTCGGTGCTCGAGGGCGCCCCGGATACCGACCTGCACGGCTACACCCGCAAGGAAATCACCCAGCTGCAGACCACCTTCACCCACTTCTTCGACCAGGTCATGGGCGCCGAGCGCCTGACCCTGGTGGGCGAGGTGGGCTGGACCCACGTCGGCGGCCTGGAGAGCACCTCCAAGGCCCGCTACGGCCGTGACCCGGTGTTCGGCCCCGGCCCGCTGCCGGGGGGTACCTGCCAGGTGCTCAACGCCTCGACGCTTGGGGCCAACGGGCCGCAGAACAACCTGTCGCGCAACTGCGAGAACGACGGCTTCACCACCGCCGACTCCTGGGGCTACCGCATGCGGGCGATCTGGGACTACAACGACGTGTTCGCCGGTGTGAACCTCAAGCCCAACGTGGCCTGGTCCCACGACGTCGACGGCTACTCCCCCGGCCCGGGCGGCAACTTCGAGGAAGGCCGCAAGGCGATCAGCCTGGGCGTGGACGCCGACTACCTGAACACCTACACCGCGAGCCTTTCCTACACCAACTACTTCGACGGCAAGTACTCCACCCTGGTCGACCGCGACTTCGTCGCGCTCAGCTTCGGCGTGAACTTCTAAGCGGTACCCGCGCCCCGCCCGCTGCCGGGCGGGGCGCCAGCAGACAGAGATCGCGAGCGCGGCGGCGCGGCCGCTGCGCGAGCAGTAACGACTCATCGAGGACGACGCGATAATGAGAACAACAAAGAGACTGCTGCAAACCGGCGCGCTGGCCCTGGGCCTGAGCCTGCTGGCCACCCAGGTGATGGCTGCGGTATCCGCCGCCGACGCTGCCAAGCTGGGCTCCACCCTGACTCCGGTCGGCGCCGAGAAGGCCGGCAACGCCGACGGCAGCATCCCCGCCTGGACCGGCGGCCTGCCGAAGAATGCCGGTGCCGTCGACGCCAAGGGCTTCCTCGCCGACCCCTTCGCCAGCGAGAAGCCGCTGTTCACCATCACCGCGCAGAATGTCGAGCAGTACAAGGACAAGCTGACCCCCGGCCAGCTGGCCATGTTCAAGCGCTACCCCGACACCTACAAGATGCCGGTGTACCCGTCGCACCGCACCGCCACCCTGCCTGACTCGGTGCTGGAAGCGACCAGGAAGAACGCCACCGCCACCAACCTGGTGCAGGGCGGCAACGGCCTGCAGAACTTCCAGACCGCCAACCCCTTCCCGATCCCGCAGAACGGCCTGGAAGTCATCTGGAACCACATCACCCGCTACCGCGGCGGCCACGTGCGCCGCCTGGTGACCCAGGCCACCCCGCAGGTCAACGGCAGCTACTCGCTGGTGTACTTCCAGGACGAGTTCGTGTTCCGCACCGACCTGAAGGACTACGACCCGAGCAAGCCGAGCAACGTGCTGTTCTACTTCAAGCAGCAGGTCACCGCCCCGGCCCGCCTGGCCGGTAACGTACTGCTGGTGCACGAGACCCTCGACCAGGTCAAGGAACCGCGCCTGGCCTGGCTCTACAACGCCGGCCAGCGCCGTGTGCGCCGCGCCCCGCAAGTGTCCTACGACGGTCCCGGCACCGCCGCCGACGGCCTGCGCACCTCGGACAACCTGGACATGTACAACGGCGCGCCGGACCGCTACGACTGGAAACTGGTGGGCAAGCAGGAGCTGTACATCCCGTACAACAACTACAAGCTCGACGATCCCAAGCTGAAGTACGCGGACATCATCAAGCCCGGCCACCTCAACCAGGACCTGACCCGCTACGAGCTGCACCGCGTCTGGCACGTGGTCGCCACCCTGAAGCCGGGCGAGCGCCACATCTATGCCAAGCGCGACTTCTACATCGACGAGGACACCTGGCAGGCCGCCGAGATCGACCACTACGACGGCCGCGGCACCCTGTGGCGCGTGGCCGAGGCCTTCTCGCAGTACTACTACAACAACCAGGTGCCCTGGTACACCGCGGAAACCCTGTACGACCTGCTCTCCAGCCGTTACCTGGTGCTGGGCCTGAAGAACGAGGAGAAATCCGCCTACGACTTCAACTACAGCGCTTCGGAAAGCGACTTCACCCCCGCGGCGCTGCGCCAGGAAGGCGTGCGCTAAGGTCGGTTGCCCTTGCTGACAGAGCCGGCCTTCGGGCCGGCTTTTTCTTGGGCCGGGGGTCGCTACGGTGGTGTGGCTAAATGCCGCTATAATCATCGCAAAATGCCGCCATGGGTGAGCCCTTGCCTCACGCGTACCGCAACCTGCTCGACGACGAAGAGATCGAAGCGCTGCTGGAGATCACCGTCCGCCCCGAGCGCCCCCCGACGGTGCTGCTGGTGGACGACGATCCGCAGGTGCTCGCCGAGATGCGCGAGCTGATCGAAAGCGCCGACCTGCAGTGCCTGACCGCCCGCAACAGCGCCCAGGCCCTGCGCCGCATCGGCCGCGACGAATCGGCCATCGACCTGCTGGTCACCGACCTGTGCATGGAGGGCGAGGGCGCGGGCCTGGAGCTGATCCGCCAGCTCAGCGCCCAGGGCACCTTCCTGCCGATCATCGTGCTCTCCGGCACCACCAGCGCCCGCGACGTGGTCGAGGCGATGCGCCTGAACGTGCTGGACTTCCTGCTCAAGCCGGTGGAGCCGGCGGAGTTCCTGCAGACGCTCAGGCGTTACCTGTAAAGCGCCTGGCGAGCGGGCCCTGCCCGCGATATCGCGCGCAGGGCGCGCTCCTACATTGCAGGTGAGCACGGCTTTTCGTAGGAGCGAGCTTGCTCGCGAACATATCCCCGCGGCGGAATCCCTTCGTACTGCTTACAACGCCTGTGCCTTGAAGGTATCGCACTTGCCCGGCGAGCCCGAGTCGAAGCCGAGCTTGAACCAGCGCATGCGCTGCGCCGAGGTGCCGTGGGTGAAGGAGTCCGGCACCACGGTGCCGCGGGACTGCTTCTGCAGGCGGTCGTCGCCGATGGCGTTGGCGGCGTTCAGCGCGCTCTCGATGTCGCCCGGCTCCAGCCACTGCAGGCGCTGCTGGGCGTTGTTGGCCCAGACCCCGGCGAAGCAGTCGGCCTGCAGTTCCAGGCGCACCGAGAGGCCGTTGGCGCCCTCCATGGGCGCGCCGCGGCGGCGGGCGGCCTCGACCTTAGCCGAGATGCCCAGCAGGTTCTGCACGTGGTGGCCGACCTCGTGGGCGATCACGTAGGCGCGGGCGAAGTCGCCGGCGGCGGAGAAGCGCTGCTCCATCTCGCGGAAGAAGCCCAGGTCCAGGTACACCCGGTGGTCGCCGGGGCAGTAGAAGGGCCCCACCGCCGAGGAGGCGAAGCCGCAGGCCGAGTTCACCCCGCCGTTGAACAGGATCAGCTTGGGTTGTTCGTACTGGGCATTGCTGTGGGCGAAGATCTGCCCCCAGGTGTCCTCGGTGTCGCCGAGCACGGCGCGGACGAAATCCACCTGCGGGTCGGCGCCGGTCGCCGGGCGGCCCTGCACCTGCGGGCGCGCCGGGGCCTGGCCGGTGTCCATCTGGCCGAGCAGGCTGCCGAGGATCTGCATCGGGTCCTGGCCCATCAGCAGGCCGACCACCACCACGATGGCCACCCCACCCAGGCTCAGGCCGCGGCCGCCGATGCGCATGCCGCCACCGCCCATGCCGCCGCCGCTGTCGTCGCGGGCATCCACCACGTTGTCGCTGCGTCGTCCTTTGCGCCAGAGCATGGCGTCTTCTCCTGAATGTGCGTGGGTTGAGTGTCGTCGGCGCCCGCGTGGTGCGCCAGTCCGGCCGTCAGTCGAGGCGGCAGAGCAGCTCGGCGCGGGCCAGCAGCTGCACCTTGCCGCCCACCTGCACCTGGTCGTCGTCGCCGACGCGTACTTCCAGCAGGCTCGGGCGGCCGAGGAAGCGGCCCTGGTGCAGCTCGAAGGTCTCGCCGCGGCGGGCCTTGCCCAGTTCCACCAGGTAGGCGGCGACCGGGCCGGCGGCGCTGCCGGTGGCGATGTCTTCCACCAGCCCGGCGCTGTCCCAGGTGCGGCCTTCGCGGCCATCCACGTCCAGCAGGAAGACGAAGGCCGCGCCCAGGGCGGCCAGGCGCTCGCCCATCGGCGTGGATAGCTCGGCGCGCTGGCGGATGCGCCCCAGCGCCTCGCCGCGCACCGGCAGCAGCAGGTAGGGCAGGCCGGTGCTGACCACGCTGGCGGGGTAGCCGGCGAGGTCGCTGGCCTGCAGCGAGAAGGCCTCGGCGAACCAGCGCCGGGCTTCGTCGTCGAGCACGGCGCCGAGCTGCGCCTGGCCCTGGTTCATCTGCGCGATGAAGCCCTGGCCGTGGCGGCGGGTGGTCAGGTTCACGTCCTTGGCGGCCAATTGCAGCGTCCAGTGTTCCTGCTCGCCACGCTGGTGGATGTGGTGCAGCAGCGCAGCGGCGCCCAGCAGCGGGTGGCCGGCGAAGGGCAGTTCTTCCTCCAGGGTGAAGATGCGCGCGCCGTAGGTGTCCAGCTGCGCGGTGGGGTAGAGGAAGAGCGTCTCGAACTGGCGCAGCTCCTGGGTCAGGGCCTGCAGGGTGGCGTCGGCCAGGCCGCGGGCGTCGGCGAACACCGCCAGGCCGTTGCCGCCGAGGGGGTGTTCGGCGAAGACGTCGAGCTGCCAGTAATGCTGAGGGGACATGGGGCTCCCTGGCTGAAAGTAGGACTCGACAGCGAGCCTAACGGCGGATATGTTCGCCGACAAGAAAAGCCCAGCTTTTCAGGCCACCGCAGTGGCCGGCGTCGCTCGGACGGTTCCGGGCGCTTACGTTCACCGAGGAAATCATGACTGAACCCCGTTCAGCACGCCGCTTCGCGCGTATCGATCGTCTCCCGCCCTACGTCTTCAACATCACCGCCGAACTGAAGATGGCCGCCCGCCGCCGCGGCGAGGACATCATCGACCTGTCCATGGGCAACCCCGACGGCCCCACCCCGCCGCACATCGTCGAGAAGCTGGTGCAGGTCGCCCAGCGCGAGGACACCCATGGCTACTCCACCTCCCGCGGCATCCCGCGCCTGCGCCGGGCGATCTCGCGCTGGTACCAGGAGCGCTACGCGGTGGACATCGACCCGGAAACCGAGGCCATCGTCACCATCGGTTCCAAGGAGGGCCTGGCGCACCTGATGCTGGCCACCCTGGACCACGGCGACAACATCCTGGTGCCCAACCCCAGCTACCCCATCCACATCTACGGCGCGGTGATCGCCGGCGCCCAGGTGCGCTCGGTGCCGCTGGTGCCGGGCATCGACTTCTTCAACGAGCTGGAACGGGCGATCCGCGAGTCGATCCCCAAGCCGAAGATGATGATCCTCGGCTTCCCCTCCAACCCCACCGCGCAGTGTGTGGAGCTGGACTTCTTCGAGCGCGTGGTGGCCCTGGCCAAGCAGTACGACGTGCTGGTGGTGCACGACCTGGCCTACGCCGACATCGTCTTCGACGGCTGGAAGGCGCCGTCGATCATGCAGGTGCCGGGCGCCAAGGACATCGCGGTGGAGTTCTTCACCCTGTCCAAGAGCTACAACATGGCCGGCTGGCGCATCGGCTTCATGGTCGGCAACCCGGAGCTGGTCTCGGCGCTGGCGCGGATCAAGAGCTACCACGACTACGGCACCTTCACCCCGCTGCAGGTGGCCGCCATCGCCGCCCTGGAAGGCGACCAGCAGTGCGTGCGCGACATCGCCAGCCAGTACCAGGCGCGCCGCGACGTATTGGTGAAGGGCCTGCACGAGGCCGGCTGGATGGTCGAGAACCCCAAGGCCTCGATGTACGTCTGGGCGAAGATCCCCGAACCCTACGCGCACCTGGGCTCGCTGGAGTTCGCCAAGAAGCTGCTGAAGGACGCCAAGGTCTCCGTCTCGCCGGGCATCGGCTTTGGTGACTACGGCGACGACCACGTGCGCTTCGCCCTGATCGAGAACCGCGACCGCCTGCGCCAGGCGGTGCGGGGGATCAAGGCGATGTTCCGGGCCGATGGGTTGTTGCCGAAGGGGGCGAAGGTGGGGGAGTAAGCGAAAGGCGTATGGGAAAGGGAGCTCTCCGGATGCATTGGTGCTTCGCGGGGGCTTCTTTCCCTCTCCCCAGCCCTCTCCCTGAAGGGAGAGGGGGCTTGTCCGTGCCGAGATAAGGCTTGATTTTAGCCGGCAATTTCTATGCTAGCCGGCTGACTCCAGAACATCAGTGCCTGCCCAACGGTCCCCTCTCCCTTCAGGGAGAGGGTTAGGGAGAGGGGCGGAGCCGATCCCACGTCCCAGAACAGCAGAATGGCTCCAAGCCCTCAAGAAAAACCTCAACGCCGCGGATAATCCGCCAGCACCACCGCCTTGCCATCCTTGCCCAAGCCCAGTACCTGGTAGGCATCCTGGCGGTCACCCATCTCCATCCCAGGCGAGCCCATGGGCATGCCCGGCACCGCGGCGCCCACCAGGTCGGCGCGTTCGCGCAGTGCGAGCACATCACGGGCCGGCACGTGGCCCTCGACGAACTTGCCGTCGATCACCCCGGTATGGCACGAGCCCATGGCGTAGGGCACGCCCAGGCGCGTCTTGACCGCCGACATGTCCGCCTCGACGTGGTCGTTGACCGTGAAGCCGTTGGCCTGCAGGTGCTTGATCCAGTCCTTGCAGCAGCCGCAGTTGGCGTCGCGGTGCACGTCGATGGTCAACGGCTGGGCGGCCTGGGCGGTGCCGGCGAGGAGGGCGGCGAGAAGGAGGATGCGGCGCATGGGAAGCTCCTGTCAGAACGAAATCCGTGGAGCATACTCTCAGGGACGGCGGCGCCCGTCCCTGCTCTGTATCAGCTTATGACGCCGCCGGCGAACTCGGCGTGCCGAGCAAGGTCTGTGTCCTTTATCCATCTTCATTTGCCGAGGGCTGACGGGCCCCAGGAGGAACAGGATGCTCTTCGCCCGCTTCGTCTTGCTGCTACAGGCCCTGGTATGGGCCGGCCTGGGCCTGCTGTACTGGGTGCGCCCCTACGAGATGGCCAACCTCAGCGGCATGTTGCTGATGGAACCGGAATCGGTCAGCGACGCCCAGGTGTTCTACGGCGGCCACCAGTTCGCCCTGGCGCTGTTCCTGCTGTTCGCCCTGCGCCGCCGCGAGCTGCTGCGCGCCGGGCTGATCCTGGTGGTGCTGGTGCAGCTCACCCTGACCCTGTCGCGCCTGCTCATCGCCTGGTCCTCGGGCCTGGGCATCGACACCGACGCCACCCTCTACGGCCTGGTCTACCGCGGCAGCGTGTCGCTGCTGGCGATCTTCGCCCTGTACTGGCTGGAGCGCGGCCGGCGCGAGCCGGAGCCGGCCGAACCGCTGCCGGAGGCGCCAGTGGAGAAGGTGCGCGACGCCGACTTCGAAGGGCTCTGAGTCAGGTCCGAAAGACTCCGCGGCGAGTCAGGATGACTCCGTCGCTGCTGGTCATTTTGACTTCGACCTCGCGCCAGCCCTTGATCCATGGGGCCCCAGGGGCTGGCACGCTTGCTGTAATGGCTTGGCTACCTTCAAACGCCAATGGAGCGATCATGAAAGTAGCGAGCCTGTGTGCAATGAGTCTGGTGCTGTTGTCCTGCGCGGTGGCGCAGGCGGACCAGGTGGTGGCTGAACGGCCGGACAACACGGTCGGTGGCGGTTTCGGCGCGGGCAGCGGGCTGCTGGTCGGCGGCGCCTTGGGCGGGCCCTTCGGCGCGCTGGCGGGGGCCGGCATCGGCTGGCTGGCCGGCAGCGGCGTGCAGCAGGCCAGCGGCGCCAGCCAGAAGGCCTACGTGGTGCAGGCGGCGGACGGCAGCCAGCGCACCGTGCGTTCGCCCAACGCCGAGTTCCAGGTAGGCCAGCGCGTGGAGGCCGACGGTATCCGCCTGCGCGCCGCGAACTGACTCGCGTCCAGCCGGCGCCGCTGGGGCGGCGCCGGCTTCCATGCTATCGTTGCGCCCCGTTCGACCGTCACATGCAGGCCCGCAACATGAAATTCATCCACAAGCGCGAACACCTCAACGAGGGCGACCTCGTGGTCATCGAATGCTCGCGCACCTGCAACATCCGCCTGATGACCGACGCCAACTTCCGCAGCTTCAAGAACGGCGCGCGCCACGCCTACCACGGCGGCGCCTTCGAGCGCTTCCCGGCGCGCATCCGGGTGCCCAGCACCGGGTTCTGGAACGTCACCCTGGACACCGTCACCCGCCGCGCCATCAGCGTTACCCGCAAGCCGGACTTCAGCTACAGCATCAAGTTCGTGCGCAAGACGCCCTCCAGCTACAGCTGAGCCGCCTCAGGGGCGATGCGCGGGGAAATCCTCCAGCAGCTTCGCCAGCGCCTTGTCGAAGGCTTCCTGGCTCAGGTTCGGGTCCTGCAGCTGGCTGCTCATCTGCGCTTCGTAGAGCACCTCGCGACTCCTCTCGTCGACGATGCGCATGACCAGCCGCGCCAGGTCGGAATCGGCGATCTGCGTCTGGTTCACCACGCCTTCCTGGGTCGCTACCGGGCGCTGGATCACCCCGGTCTGGCGCTCCAGCCCCAGCGCATAGAGCACCCGCAAATCGCCATTGCGCGCCTGGAAGCGGTAGCCCTTGGCTTCCAGGGCGCGGCGCAGGGCGGCGTCGAAGCGGTCCTCGAGGTCCAGGCGGTGGCCGGGGGTGCGTACCGCCTGGATGGAGAAGCTGCCCTGGTGGCCGTCGGCGGCCGGGGAGACCGTCACCTTGGCCGGGTCGCTGCCGGCGCAGGCGGCCAGCAGCAGGGCGAGCAGGGCGAGCAGGGGAAGCAGGAAGCGGTGCATGGCGAGGCTCTCTTGTGGTTATCCACAGCAGCCTAGCCGGCGGCGAGGTGCGCGCCGCCCAACCCAGGTTGGGTTAGCCGCGGCGGCGCTCGAGCAGCACGCCGGCTTCCATGTGATGGGTGTAGGGGAACTGGTCGAACAGCGCGCAGCGCGTCACCGCGTGGGTGTCGTGCAGCTGGGCGATGTTCTGCGCCAGCGTCTCCGGGTTGCAGGAGATGTAGAGGATGCGCTCGAAGCGGCGGGTCAGCTCGCAGGTGTCCGGATCCATGCCGGCGCGCGGCGGGTCGACGAAGACGCTGCCGAAGTCGTAGCCCTTCAGGTCCACGTCGGCCAGGCGGCGGAACGGGCGCACCTCGTTCAGCGCCTGGGTCAGCTCCTCGGCGGAGAGGCGCACCAGGGTGACGTTATCCACAGCGTTGTCGGCCAGGTTCGCCAGGGCGGCGTTCACCGAGGTCTTGCTGATCTCGGTGGCCAGCACCTTGCGCACCCGAGTGGCCAGCGGCAGGGTGAAGTTGCCGTTGCCGCAGTACAGCTCCAGCAGGTCGTCGTCGCGCTGGCCGAGGGCCTCGAAGGCCCAGTTCAGCATCTTCTGGCAGACCACACCGTTGGGCTGGGTGAAGGCGCCTTCCGGCTGGCGGTAGCGGAAGGTCCGCCCGGCCACCAGCAGGGCTTCCTCGACGTAGTCGCGGCCGACCACCAGGCGCTTGCCGCGCGAACGCCCGACGATGCTCACGCCCAACTCGGCGGCCAGCGTCGTCGCCGCGGCCTGCCAGGCTTCGTCCACCGGGCGGTGGTAGCAGAGAGTGATCAGCGCATCGCCCGCCAGGGTGGTGAGGAACTCCACCTGGAACAGCTTGTGGCCCAGGGCGCGCTCGGCCCAGGCGGCCTTCAGGCGCGGCATCAGTTCGTTGACGCGCTGGCTGGCGATGGGGAAGTCGTCGATCAGGATCGGCGTGTGCTTGTCGCCCTGCTCGAACATCGCGTAGTGGCGCTGCTCGCCCTCGCGCCACAGGCGGAACTCGGCGCGCAGGCGGTAATGCTCGCGGGGCGAGTCGAACACCTGCGGCTCGGGCGCGGTGAAGGGCGCCAGCAGCTCGCGCAGGCGCGCGGCCTTGTCGGCCAGTTGGGTGTCGTAGGCGGCGGGGTTGAAGCGGGGGCTGCTCATGGGGAACTCTTGGTGCGCGGTGGCGGCGATGGGTTTCGTTGCACTCGACCCATCCTGCAGGTGACTCGCGGGATGGGTCGAGCGAAGCGATACCCATGCTGCACGGGTATCGCTATCGGTCAGGCGTTGTACCAGCCCAGCTTGATGACGAACAGCACCGACAGGATCACCAGCGCCCAGTTCAGCTCGCGGAAGCGGCCGGCCAGCAGCTTGCAGGCGGTCCAGGTGATGAAGCCGAAGGCGATGCCGTTGGCGATGGAGAAGGTCAGCGGCATGGCCAGGGCGGTGACCACCACGGGCGCGGCCACGGTCAGGTCGTCCCAGTCGATCTCGGCCAGGCCCGAGGCCATCAGCACGGCGACGAAGAACAGCGCGGGCGCCGTGGCGAAGGCCGGCACGTTGCCCGCCAGCGGGGCGAAGAACAGCGCCAGCAGGAACAGCACGGCGACCACGATGGCGGTCAGGCCGGTGCGGCCACCGGCGGAGACGCCCGCGGCGGACTCGATGTAGCTGGTGGTGGTGGAGGTGCCCAGCAGCGAGCCGAACATGGCCGCGGTGCTGTCGGCGATCAGCGCCCGGCCCATCTTCGGCATGTGCCCGTCCTTGCCCATCAGGCCGGCGCGCTTGGCCACGCCGATCAGGGTGCCGGAGTTGTCGAACAGGTCGACGAAGAGGAAGGCGAAGATCACGCTGGTCAGGCCGATGTCCAGGGCGCCCTTGATGTCCAGCTGGAGGAAGGTCGGCGCCAGCGACGGCGGCATCGACACCACGCCGCCGAACTGCGACACGCCCAGGGCGATGGCGATGAAGGTCACGGCGAGGATGCCGATCATCACCGCGCCGGTCACCCGGCGCGCTTCCAGGGCGACGATGAGGATGAAGCCGAGGATCGCCAGCAGCGGCTCGGGCCTGGCCAGGTCGCCCATGCCCACCAGGGTGGCCGGGTTGGCGACGACGATGCCGGACTCCTTGAGCGCGATCAGCGCCAGGAACAGGCCGATGCCGGCGGCGATGGCCGAGCGCAGGGCCAGCGGGATGCTGTTGATGATCCATTCACGGATGCGGAAGATCGAGATGATGAAGAACATGCAGGCCGAGAGGAATACCGCACCCAGCGCCACCTGCCAGGTGTGGCCCATGTGCAGCACCACGGTGTAGGTGAAGAAGGCGTTCAGGCCCATGCCCGGGGCGAGGGCGATGGGGTAGTTGGCGATCAGCCCCATGATCGCCGAGCCGATGGCCGCGGCCAGGCAGGTGGCGACGAACACCGCGCCCTTGTCCATGCCGGTCTCGCCGAGGATGCTCGGGTTGACGAAGAGGATGTAGGCCATGGTCAGGAAGGTGGTGACCCCCGCCAGTATCTCGGTGCGTACGTTGGTGTTGTGCGCCTTGAGTTGGAACAGCTTTTCCAGCATGTCGTGCTCCCCGTGTTTGGGCGTCCTGCGGCTCGACCGGTCGGTCAACAATGGCCGTCTCGCGCGGCCTGGGCAAAAAAGGCGGGCATCATAGCAGCTCGCCGGAAACGCGGGTATCGAGCCCGTCGCCCGCTTCCCCGACGAGCCTAGCCGGCCTCGGCCGCGACTGCCAACGCAAGGCCCGTGCCAGCCCCTTCGTTGACCTCTGCCACGCCTGCCGGGCCGCCATCGGCGTTATCATGTGCCGGCCGGTACGCAATGACCGGCGCGCGCCGTTGTCCAACCGGCATCCGGCCCGATTCCACTGTTGCCTGACCCGTCGTCGACCCATGAAACGCCTGATCCCGCTTTGCCTCCTCGCCCTGCTGGGCGCCTGCGCCGGCACGCCGCCGGTCCTGCCGCAGCACAGCTTCGACATCCACGCCACCGCCGACAAGGCCACGGCCAGCACGCGCACCCTGGCCGACCCGCAAGGCCAGGCGGTGCTGGTCATCGCCCGCGCCGAACTCACCCAGCGCGACGTGCAGCGCGCCGAAGTGGTGCTGGGCAACGGCGGCCGCCCCGGCGTGCTGGTGACCTTCGCCCCCGACGCCAGCCAGCGCCTGGCGCGCCTGACCGAAAAGCAGCGGGGCAAGGCCCTGGCGGTGGTGATCGACGGCCAGCTGCGCATGCTGCCGCAGGTGTCCGAGCCGGTGCGCGACGGCCGGGTGATGCTGGAGGGATTCGACAGCCAGGTGGAAGCGGAGGCGCTGGCGCGGCAGCTCAATGCGCTGCGCGATGCGCCGGTGCGGCCTTGAGGTTTTCGTAGGATCGAGGGGGACGCCCAGTTCTTGCTCGCGAAGGGTGTTTGTCGGCGGGGTCTGGTGTTCATCCTGAAGAGCACCCTCTCCCTAACCCTCTCCCTGAAGGGAGAGGGGATTGTTGGGCAGATGCTGATGTTCTGGAGTCAGCCGGCTAGCACAGAGATTGCCGGCTGAAACCATGCCTTTTCTCGGCACGGACGGCCCCCTCTCCCTTCAGGGAGAGGGCTGGGGAGAGGGCGCAGAGTCGATCTATCGCACCTCAACAACCGGGAGGCACCGTTCGCGAGCAAGAACTGGGCGTCCCCCTCGCTCCTACAAAAAAGCAAAAAAGCGAAAACAAAAAACCCGGCAAATGCCGGGCTTTTTGTCGTTCGCGGGTAAGGCTTACTTGCCGTACACCGGGAACTTGCCGCACAGGGCCTTGACCTGCTCGCGCACGCGGCCTTCCACGGCCTCGTCGCCCAGGTTGGCGAGGATCTCGCAGATCCAGCCGGCCAGCTGGCGGCATTCGTCTTCCTTGAAGCCGCGGGTGGTCACGGCCGGGGTGCCGATGCGCAGGCCCGAGGTGACGAAGGGCGAGCGCGGGTCGTTCGGCACGCTGTTCTTGTTCACGGTGATGAAGGCGCGGCCCAGGGCGGCGTCCGCGTCCTTGCCGGTGATGTCCTGCTTGATCAGGCTGAGCAGGAACAGGTGGTTCTGGGTGCCGCCGGAAACCACGTCGTAGCCGTTCTCGATGAACACCTGGGCCATGGTCTGGGCGTTCTTCACCACTTGTTCCTGATAGGCCTTGAACTCGGGCTGCAGGGCTTCCTTGAAGCACACGGCCTTGGCGGCGATGACGTGCTCCAGCGGGCCGCCCTGGCCGCCCGGGAAGACGGCGGAGTTCAGTTTCTTCTCCAGTTCTTCGTTCTTGCGCGCCAGGATCAGGCCGCCGCGCGGGCCGCGCAGGGTCTTGTGGGTGGTGGTGGTGACGACGTCGGCGAAGGGCACCGGGTTCGGGTAGATGCCGGCGGCGACCAGGCCGGCCACGTGGGCCATGTCGACGAACAGGTAGGCGCCCACCTTGTCGGCGATGGCGCGGAAGCGCGGGAAGTCGAGGATCTGCGAGTAGGCGGAGAAGCCGGCGATGATCATCTTCGGCTTGTGTTCCACGGCCAGGCGCTCGACTTCGTCGTAGTCGATCAGGCCGTTGCCGTCGATACCGTACTGCACGGCGTTGTAGATCTTGCCGGAGAAGCTGACGCTGGCGCCGTGGGTCAGGTGGCCGCCGTGGGCCAGGCTCATGCCCAGCACGGTGTCGCCGGCGTTCAGCAGGGCCATGTATACGGCAGCGTTGGCCTGGGAACCGGAGTGCGGCTGGACGTTGGCGTAGTCGGCGCCGAACAGCTGCTTGGCACGGTCGATCGCAAGCTGCTCGACCACGTCGACGTACTCGCAACCGCCGTAGTAGCGCTTGCCCGGGTAGCCTTCGGCGTACTTGTTGGTCAGCACGCTACCCTGGGCTTCCATCACCGCCGGGCTGGTGTAGTTCTCGGAGGCGATGAGCTCGATGTGCTCTTCCTGGCGCAGGGCTTCCTGCTCCATCGCGGCGAAGAGTTCGGCATCGTAGCGGGCGAGGGTCAAATCACGGCTGAACATGGCGGTCCTCATAAGGATCGGTGCTGGGAAAGGGGCGCATTCTAACCCAGGCGGCGCTGGCTGGCATATGAAAGGCGGTCATGTTGGAGATGAGCGGCTTCAGGCTTCAGGCTTCAGGCTTCAGGCTTCAGGCTTCAGGCGGCAGGCTGCAGGCGAAAAGCAGCGCGGCGACGCCCCTGGCTCTTGCCTGCCGCCTATAGCCTGCCGCCTGCAGCCGCTCTCAGCCGAGCAAGAACAGTGCGTTGCTGGAAAAGAGCGCCGCAAACTGCTCCGCCGTCATCGGCCGGCCGAACAGGAAGCCCTGCACCTCGTCGCAGCCGTGCTCGCGCAGGAAGTCCAGTTGCGCCTGGGTTTCCACGCCCTCGGCGATCACCATCAGGTTCAGGCTGTGGGCCATGGCGATGATGGCGCGGGCGATCTGCGCGTCCTGCTCGCCGTGGGGCAGGCCGTCGACGAAGCTGCGGTCGATCTTCAGCACGTCGATGGGGAACTGCTTGAGGTAGTTCAGCGACGAGTAGCCGGTGCCGAAGTCGTCCACCGCGATGGCCAGGCCCAGGCGCTTGAGGCCGGAGAGGATGTGCATGGCCTCGGAGACGTCGCTCATCAGGATGCTTTCGGTCAGCTCCAGCTCCAGGCAGGCCGGCGGGATGCCGGTCTCCATGAGGATGCCGGCGATGCGCGTGCCCAGTTGGCCATCGGCGAACTGCCGTGCCGAGAGGTTCACCGCCACCTTGGGCACCCGCACCTTGTCGCGGTGCCAGATGCGGATCTGCCGGCAGGCCTCGGCCAGCAGCCAGTCGCCGACCTGGGCGATCAGCCCCAGCTCCTCCAGCACCGGGATGAACTCGGTGGGCGGCACCAGGCCGCGGCGCGGGTGCTGCCAGCGCAGCAGCGCCTCGGCGCCGGTGAGGCGGCGGCCGTCGCCGGTGAACTGCGGCTGGTAGTGCAGGACGAACTCGCCCTGCTCGATGGCCCGGCGCAGGTCGCTTTCCAGCTCCAGGCGCTCCAGGGCGCGGGCGTTCATCTCGGCCTGGTAGAACTGGAAGTTGTTCTTGCCCACTTCCTTGGCGTGGTACATGGCGGTGTCGGCGTTCTTCATCAGCTGGCTCAGCTCGGCGCCGTCCTGGGGCGACAGGGCCACGCCGATGCTGGCGGTGACGAAGAACTCGCGGCCTTCCAGGGTGAAGGGCCGGGCCAGGCTGGCGAGGATGCGCTCGGCCACCTGGATGGCGCGCTTGAGCGCGCGCTCGCGGTCTTCCAGCGCGGGCAGCAGCAGGGTGAACTCGTCGCCGCCCATGCGCGCCACAGTATCGTTGTCGCCGACGCAGCGGTTCAGGCGCTCGGCCACTTCCTTGAGCATGCGGTCGCCCGCGGCGTGGCCGAGGGAGTCGTTGATCGGCTTGAAGCGGTCGAGGTCGAGGAACATCAGCACCACCCACTGGCGGTGCCGCTCGGCCTGCATCAGCGCGGTGTGCAGGCGGTCCTGGAACAGGGTGCGGTTGGGCAGGTGGGTGAGGGCGTCGTAGTAGGCCAGGCGGTGGATGCGCCGCTCGCTGGCCTTGCGCTCGCTGATGTCGCTGAAGAAGCAGACGAAGCTGACCAGGTCGCCTTCCTCGTCCTGCACCGCGGTGATACCCACCCAGGACGGGTACAGCTCGCCGCTCTTGCGCTTCTGCAGTATCTCGCCTTCCCAACTGCCGCTGCGTTGCAGGCTGTCGAGCACGTGCTTGAGCTGGTTGGCTTCCTGCTGGTCGGCGGTGAGCAGGCGCGGCTGCTGGTCGAGCACCTCGGCGGCGGCGTAGCCGGTCAGGCGCGAGAAGGAGTCGTTGACCTGGACGATGTAGCCGGCCGGGTCGGTGACCATGATGGCCGCCGTGGAATGCTCGAACACGGTCGCGGCCATGCGCATCTCGCGCTCGGCGCGGCGCTGCTGGCTGATGTCGCGGGCCACGCCGAGCAGGCCGACGAAGCGCCCGGAGTCGTCCCACATCAGGGCGATGCGCAGCTCCACCGGGACCTTGCGGCCGTCGGCGCGCAGGCAGTCGAAGGTGAACAGGTGCACCGCGCTGGACTCGCGCAGGGCGGCCAGCCGGCGCGGCGCGCCTATGGCGTCGCGCACGCGCTCCAGCAGGGCGTGCAGGCGCCCCAGCTGCGCCGGGTTGGCGGCGATCTGCTGCAGGTCGTTGTGCAGCAGCCAGTCCGGGCTGTAGCCGAAGGTCTGCTCGATGGACGGGCTGATGTAGTCGATGTTCAGCTGGGCGTCGGTGGTGAGGATCACGTCGCTGATGCTTTCCGCCAGCATCTGGTAGCGGCGGCTGCTCTCGCGCAGCGAGTTGTTCGCCTCCACCGTGTCGGTGATGTCCTTGGCTACGCCGATCAGGCGCGCCACGCGGCCGTCGGGGGCGCGGCTGAAGGCCTGCTCGCGGATGTCGAACCAGTGCCAGCTGCCGTCGCGGTGGCGCCAGCGCAACTGGCTGTCCAGCAGCAGGTTGTCGCCGATCACCTGTTGCAGGTTGCGTATGCGCCAGTAGTACTCGACGTCGTCCGGGTGCAGCAGGCATTCCCAGAAGCGCTCGCCCATCTGCTCCAGCTCTTCCTTGCCGTAGCCCAGCTGGCTGCCCAGGTGATGGTTGCTGAAGATCACCCGGCGCGCGGTGATGTCGTGGATGTACAGGGTATCGGGCACCGCGCGCACGGCGTCGGACCAGAACTTCTCGCGTTCGATCAGCGACAGCTCGACCTGCTTGCGGCTGCTGATGTCGGACAGGCTCAGGGTGACCGCGCGATAGTCCGGCAGGTGCTCGGGGATGCGCAGCTGCAGCCAGAAGTGGCGCAGCTCGCCCTGGCCGGTGCGGATGGCGACTTCCTGCTCGATGAGGCCGGTGCCGCAGAGGATCGCCTCGATGATGCGCGCGCGGGCGCTGCCGGGGCGCCGCGGGCTGTCGCCGATCAGTTGCCGCCAGGCCTGCTCGCCGCTCTCCACGCCGAGCAGGCGCCGCGCCACCTCGTTGACCTCGCTGATGCGGATCAGCCGCAGCAGCTGCGGCCAGTGTTCCTCGCGGCGCTCCAGCCAGGCCTGCAGGCGGCCGGCCTCGCGCAGGCCGTTGTCGGCGAAGAAGCGCTGCAGGTCCGAGAGGTCGAGCACGCAGAGGGCCACGCCGACGCCGTCGAAGATGTCCTGGTAGCGCCGCCGCGTCTCTTCCAGCACCTGCAGCGAGCGCTGCTCCTCGGTGACGTCGCGCAGCACCCAGACGTGCCCGCCCGGCGCCTGCTGGCCGCGCAGCACCCAGTCGGACGCCTCGCCGGGCGCGGATTCCTCCAGCGGGTGGCGGCTGACGGCGTAGCGCCGGCGGCGGCCGTTGCGTTCCAGGGTGACGTACTGCCTGCCCGGCAGCGTGCCTTCGCTGGGCGGCTGCGCCAGTTCCGGCAGCAGGCGGGCGAGATGGTGCAGGGTCGCGTCTTCGGCACGCACGCCGAGCAGTTGCTCCGCCGGTGGGTTGAGGTAGACCAGGCGGCCGTCGGCGCTCGTCACCAGCACCCGCTCGTCCACCGCCGCCAGGGCCTGGGCGGCCTGGCGCAGGCGCGACTGCGAGTCGGCGGTCTGCGCACGCAGGCTCCGCTGTTCGCGTTGCAGGCGCAGCAGGGCGGCGCAGCTGATGCCGGCCAGCAACAGCAGCAGGCCCAGTTCGCCGAGCAGGCGTGTCGGTACCCGGGGTGCCATGGTGAGCGCGTCGACCCGCGGACGGACCTGCCAGTCGGTGTTGGCGACCTGCAGCGCCGGCGACTCGCTGGCTGCTTCCCGGGCGGCCGCCGCCGGCGCGCCCGCCGGGCTGTCGGGGGTGGCCAGGACCTGATGGCCGGCCTGGTCTTCCAGCACCCAGCCGCGGCTGGCGGGCGAGAGTCGTGCGGCCCATTGCCGGCGTGCTTCGCCGGCGTCCAGGCGGAGCACGGCGAAGGGGCCTGCAGCGTCGTCCCAGGGGCGCAGCAGCAGGTAGATACGGCCACCAGCGGCATCGCTGTAGGCATAGTGGAAGGGGCGGCCGGCCGTGCGTTGCCGCAGCTCGGCGACGAAGGCGTCGTCGCCGCTGTCGGGCGCGGTGTCCAGCTGTTTGCCAGCGCTGGCGGCGTACCAGGCCAGGCTGCTCAGGGCGGGGTAGACCTGGCGCAGGTCGTCGAGCAGCAGCGCCGGCTCCTCGCCACGGCCCAGGCGTTGCCGGGCCAGGGTGCGCGCGGCCACGGCCTTGAGCTCCAGGGCCAGGGACAGTTGGTGGGCCAGCTCCTGGCTCTGGTGCACGATGCGCTCGCGCTCGAGCCGCGCCTGGCCGAAGTACTCCTGGCCCAGCTGCCAGAGCAGCAGGCCGAGCATCAGCGGCACCAGCAGCAGGGCGCTCCTGATGGCCAGCCGTTCAGGCCGGGCCAGGCTGGCCGGAGGGCGGGGAGGTCTGGACAAGGAGCGGCTACCTGGAACGGGGCGACGGGGTTCGGCGCGCAGTAGCATGCCCGGAAGCAGGGCCAAGTGCCAGTATCGCCGACGAGCGTCGTTTGCCCTTCACGGTCCATTCCGGTAGCTTTGCCGCACGCGCGCGTTGATCGCTGCGTCCTGTTTCCGCGAGTCCGGCCCTGCCGTCGCCCGCCTCGCCCGTCGCCCGCGGCCAATGGTCGCGCCCCGAGTACCGGGGTGCACCGGCCCGCCGGACGCGACAGCCATGACGGCCATTCACTTTCATCCCAGAAGCTAGGTATCCATGGCTCAATACGTCTATACCATGCACCGGGTCGGCAAGGTCGTGCCGCCCAAGCGTGAAATCCTCAAGGACATCTCCCTGTCGTTCTTCCCCGGCGCCAAGATCGGCGTGCTGGGCCTGAACGGCGCGGGTAAATCCACCCTGCTGCGCATCATGGCCGGTGTCGACACCGAGATCGAGGGCGAAGCCCGCCCGATGCCGGGCATCAAGGTCGGCTACCTGCCGCAGGAGCCGCAGCTCGACCCGCAGAAGACCGTGCGCGAGGTGGTCGAGGAAGCGGTGGACGAGGTCAAGCAGGCCCAGGCCCGCCTGGACGAGGTCTACGCCGCCTACGCCGAGCCGGATGCCGACTTCGACGCCCTGGCCGCCGAGCAGGCCAAGCTGGAGGCCATCATCCACTCCTCCGACGGCCACAACCTGGAGCGCCAGCTGGAAGTCGCCGCAGACGCCCTGCGCCTGCCGCCGTGGGAGGCGAAGATCGAGCACCTCTCCGGTGGCGAGAAGCGCCGCGTGGCGCTGTGCCGCCTGCTGCTGTCGGCCCCGGACATGCTGCTGCTGGACGAACCGACCAACCACCTGGATGCCGACTCCGTCGCCTGGCTGGAGCACTTCCTCCACGACTTCCCCGGCACCGTGGTGGCGATCACCCACGACCGCTACTTCCTCGACAACGTCGCCGGCTGGATCCTCGAACTGGACCGTGGCCACGGCATCCCGTTCGAAGGCAACTACTCCGGCTGGCTGGAATCCAAGGCCAGCCGCCTGGCCCAGGAAGCCAAGCAGGAAGCCTCCCACGCCAAGGCCATGAAGGCCGAGCTGGAGTGGGTGCGCCAGGGCGCCAAGGGCCGCCAGGCCAAGTCCAAGGCGCGCCTGCAGCGCTTCGAGGAAATGCAGTCGCAGGAATTCCAGAAGCGCAGCGAGACCAACGAGATCTACATCCCGGCCGGTCCGCGCCTGGGCGACAAGGTCATCGAGCTGCACAACGTCAGCAAGGGCTATGGCGACCGCGTGCTGATCGACGACCTGTCGCTGAGCATTCCCAAGGGCGCCATCGTCGGCGTGATCGGCGGCAACGGCGCGGGCAAGTCGACCCTGTTCCGCATGCTGACCGGCAAGGAGCAACCGGACTCGGGCAGCATCGAGATCGGCGACACCGTGCAGATCGCCAGCGTCGACCAGAGCCGCGACAGCCTGGAAGGCACCAAGACCGTGTGGGAGCAGGTTTCCGACGGCTTCGAGCAGATCAGGATCGGCAACTACGAGGTCCCCTCGCGCAGCTACGTCGGCCGCTTCAACTTCAAGGGCGCCGACCAGCAGAAGTTCGTCAAGGACCTCTCCGGTGGTGAGCGCGGCCGCCTGCACCTGGCCCTGACCCTGAAGCAGGGCGGCAACGTGCTGCTGCTCGACGAACCGTCCAACGACCTCGACGTGGAAACCCTGCGCGCCCTGGAAGAGGCGCTGCTGGACTTCCCCGGCGCCGCCATCGTGATTTCCCACGATCGCTGGTTCCTGGACCGTATCGCCACCCACATCCTGTCCTACGAGGACGACGGCAAGGTGGTGTTCTTCGAAGGCAACTACACCGAGTTCGAAGCCGACCGCAAGAAGCGCCTGGGCGAGGCTGCCGCGCAGCCGCACCGCGTGCGCTACAAGAAGCTGGCGTAAGCCGCTTGCCAGTGGAAGCGGGGCCTTCGGGCCCCGTTTTTCATGGCGTGCAGGGTGTTTTGAAATATCTTGCAATATTTGCTGCAGCCCAGTCTCTGAAAGGGCTTTCTTACAGATTTGCACCAAAAAGATTCATAAAGGCGTCATGTCGCACTGTCTCGGTGCGGTATCGGTTGTTAGAGTCTCGCCGCAAAAGGGCCCCGCCCATAATCAGAAAGACCGGTGTAGACATGACGCAATCCGTTGACTCGTTCCTCGAGCGCCTCAAGCGGCGCGACCCCGATCAGCCCGAATTCCACCAGGCGGTGGAGGAGGTGCTGCGTTCCCTCTGGCCGTTCCTCGAAGCCCACCCGCATTACCTGCAGGCCGGCATCGTCGAGCGCATCGTCGAGCCCGAACGCGCCATCCTGTTCCGCGTGCCCTGGGTCGACGACCAGGGCCGGGTACGGGTCAACCGCGGCTTCCGCGTACAGATGAGCAGCGCCATCGGCCCCTACAAGGGCGGCCTGCGCTTCCACCCCTCGGTGAACCTGGGCGTGCTCAAGTTCCTGGCCTTCGAGCAGGTGTTCAAGAACTCCCTGACCTCGCTGCCCATGGGCGGCGGCAAGGGCGGCTCGGACTTCGACCCCAAGGGCAAGAGCGACGCCGAGGTGATGCGCTTCTGCCAGTCGTTCATGAGCGAGCTGTACCGCCACGTCGGCGCCGACCTGGACGTGCCGGCCGGTGACATCGGCGTCGGCGCCCGCGAGATCGGCTACCTGTTCGGCCAGTACAAGCGCCTGGCCAACGAATTCAGCTCGGTGCTCACCGGCAAGGGCCTGGCCTACGGCGGCAGCCTGATCCGCCCGGAAGCCACCGGCTACGGCTGCGTGTACTTCGCCCAGGAGATGCTCAAGGCCCGCGAAAGCGGCTTCGACGGCCAGCGCGTGGCCATCTCCGGCTCCGGCAACGTGGCCCAGTACGCGGCGCAGAAGGTGATGGAACTGGGCGGCAAGGTGATCTCGCTGTCCGACTCCGAAGGCACCCTGTTCGCCGAAGGCGGCCTGAGCCTGGAACAGTGGGAAGAAGTGATGGAGCTGAAGAACGTCCGCCGCGGCCGTCTCAGCGAAATGACCGGCCCCGGCCTGCGCTTCCTGGCCGGCCAGCGCCCCTGGTCGCTGCCCTGCGACATCGCGCTGCCCTGTGCGACGCAGAACGAACTGGACGCCGAGGACGCCCGCATCCTGCTGGCCAACGGCTGCATCTGCGTGGCCGAAGGTGCCAACATGCCGTCGACCCTGGAGGCCGTGGATATCTTCCTCGAAGCCGGCATCCTCTACGCGCCGGGCAAGGCCTCCAACGCCGGCGGCGTCGCCACCAGCGGCCTGGAGATGAGCCAGAACGCCATGCGCCTGCACTGGAGCGCCGGCGAGGTGGACCAGCGCCTGCACGGCATCATGCAGAACATCCACCACGCCTGCGTCGCCCACGGCGAGGAGAACGGCCGGATCAACTACGTGAAGGGCGCCAACATCGCCGGCTTCGTCAAGGTCGCCGACGCCATGCTGGCGCAAGGGGTGGTCTGACCGGCCGAAACGCCGAAGCCCGGTGGGGCGGATAACGTTCGACGTTATCCGCCGTTCGGCCTTGGCTCCAGGCGAGGTGTAGGGCGAGCATGGCGATGGGTATCGCTTCGCTCCACCCATCCTACGCGAGCGCGCCGAAGTGCTTTTCGTAGGAGCGAGCTTGCTCGCGAACGAACTCCGCTGCGGGGCATCAGGTTCGCGAGCAAGCTCGCTCCTACAGTTCCCGGGATGTACGGTATTCCTACCCGTAGGACTCTGCCCGCGATCGCCGGAGGTCCCGGTGCAGTTCGCGGATGAGGTCCTGCGCCGTTCCCCTGTAGGAGCGCGCCCTGCGCGCGAAATCGCAGGCAGGGCCTGCTCCTACAGGTGGGGTCCCGTGGTCAATCCACCGGGCGCGGCGTGGTGGCCGTGCTCGGCGGCAGCAGCGGGTACTGCACCTGCGGCTGCTTGCCGGTGACGGTCTTGAGGAAGGCGACTATGTCGCCCACTTCGCCGGCATCCAGCTGCTTGCCCAGCTGCGCGGTGCCCATGATCGTCACCGCTTCCTCCAGGTCCCACACCTGCCCGCTGTGGAAGTAGGGCGCGGTGAGGGCCACGTTGCGCAACGGCGCGGCACGGAACACGTATTCGTCGTTCTGCGTCTTGGTCACCGCGAAGCGGCCCTTGTCGCCGCTGGGCAGGATGCTGGCATCGGGTTTCTTCACCAGGCCGAACGGGAAGTAGGCCTGGCCGCCGAGGTTCACGCCGTTGTGGCAGCTGATGCAGCCGGCGCTCATGAAGGCCTGCAGCCCTTTCTTCTCCTTGGCGTCCAGGGCCTTGTCGTCACCCTTGAGGTACTGGTCGAAGCGCGAGTCGGGGGTGATCAGCGTCGATTCGAAGGCCTGCAGCGCGCGGGCCATGTTGTCGAAGCTCACCGCCTGCTTGTCGCCGGGGAAGGCTTTCCCGAAGGCCGCCACGTACTCGGGCATGCTCTTGAGCGCGGCCTCGACGTTCTTCGGCGTGTTGTGCATCTCCACCGGGTTCTGCACCGGCCCCTTGGCCTGTTCCTCCAGGTCCTTGGCGCGGCCGTCCCAGAACTGCGCCACGTTGAACACCGCGTTGAACACCGTCGGCGAGTTGCGCGCCCCTTTCTGCCAGGCGTGGCCGCTGGAGGCGGGCACGTTGTCGGCACCGCCGGTGCCGATGTTGTGGCAGGTGTTGCAGCTGATCACGTGGCTGGCCGACAAGCGCGGCTCGAAGAACAGCTGGCGGCCCAGCTCCACCTGGGCCGCATCCAGCCCGGCCGCCTGTTCGGGGATGGGCTTGAAGATGGCGTTGGCCTGGTCGCGCAGGGCGTCGGCGTGTGCGGCGGTACTGCTGGCGGCCAACAACAGGCCGCCCAGGGCCAGTTTCAGGGGCTGCATGGAGTGATCTCCTCGTTTCAGGCTATTGGTTTTTCTGATTCAAGGAGAGGCTAGGCCGGGAGGGCGCGAATTGATCGGGATCAAGCCGGCTCTCTCAGGGGCTGCGGGGATTTGCCGCAGGTGCTCGGGGGAAGGCGAGGGGCGCAGGGGCCGGTTCAGGCGAAGGCGTCGTTCAGCCCTTCACGCAGACCACCTGGCGCAGGGTGTGCACCACTTCCACCAGGTCGCGCTGGGCGGCCATCACCGCGTCTATGTCCTTGTAGGCCATGGGGATCTCGTCGATCACGTCCTTGTCCTTGCGGCACTCGACGTGGGCGGTGGCGCGCACCTGGTCCTCGACGCCGAAGCGCTTCTTCGCCTGGGTGCGGCTCATGCTGCGGCCGGCGCCGTGGCTGCAGGAACAGAACGCCTCCTGGTTGCCCAGCCCACGGACGATGAAGCTCTTCGCGCCCATGGAGCCGGGGATGATGCCGAGCTGGCCCCGCTGCGCCGAGACCGCGCCCTTGCGGGTGACCAGCACCTCGCGGCCGAAATGCTGCTCGCGCTGCACGTAGTTGTGGTGGCAGTTCACCGCCTCCAGGCTGGCCTCGAAGGGCTTGCTGATCACCTTGCGCGCCGCGGCCACCACCGCCTGCATCATCAGTTCGCGGTTCTGCCGGGCGAAGTCCTGGGCCCAGCCCACCGCCTCGACGTAGTCGTCGAAGTGCCGGCTGCCTTCCTCGAAGTAGGCCAGGTCCCTGTCCGGCAGGTTGGCCAGGTGCTGGCGCATGTCGGCCTGGGCCAGTTCGATGAACAGGCAGCCGATGGCGTTGCCCACCCCGCGCGAGCCGCTGTGCAGCATGAACCAGACGCGGTCGGCCTCGTCCAGGCAGACCTCGATGAAGTGGTTGCCGGTGCCCAGGGTGCCCAGGTGGCTGCGGTTGTTGGCCTTCTCCAGGCGCGGGTACTTGTCGGTGATGGCGCGGAAGCGCCGGGCCAGGCCCTTCCAGGCCTGGTCGGCGGGTGCCGGCACGTCGTCCCAGGCGCCCTGGTCGCGGCGGCCGAAGGTCTTGCCGTGGGGCACCGCCTTCTCGATGGCGCTGCGCAGGCCGTGCAGGTTGTCCGGCAGGTCGGCGGCGACCAGCGAGGTGCGCGCGGCGATCATGCCGCAGCCGATGTCCACGCCGACCGCGGCCGGGATGATGGCGCCGACGGTGGGGATCACGCTGCCGATGGTCGAGCCCTTGCCCAGGTGCACGTCGGGCATCACCGCCAGGTGCCTGAAGATGAACGGCAGGCGTGCGGTGTTCATCAGTTGCTGGCGCGCCTCGTCCTCGACCGGGACGCCCTGGGTCCAGAGCTTGATCGGCTTGCCGCCGGCGACTTCGAGCAGGGTGGGGGCTGTGGTTTTCATGGCGCGCTACCCGCCCGCCATCGCGGCGGGCGCTGAATCCTGTGGTTCAGTAATGGTACCAGCGCAGCTCCAGCATGACCTCGCCGACCGGCCCGGCCTGGTGGCTGAACTGGCGTTCGGCGGACAGGCGCAGGCCGAGGTTGCGGCCCAGTTCCACCTGCTGGCCGAGGCTCAGGCTGCGGCGCACTTCGCCGTTGTGGAAGTAGTCGCCCTTGGCCTCCAGGGCCAGGTTGCCCAGCGGGTTGCGCCAGAGCACGCCGGTGTCGAAGCCCAGCGCCGGCGCCACAGTGGCGGCGAAGTCGGGGTTGTTTTCGATGCGTGCGGTGCCCAGGGCGTAGGCCTGCAGGTCGTCGGCGAGCTTCCAGCTGCCGCCGGCGCCGCCGTTGACGTGGCCGGCCAGGGTGTCGTGGCCGTCGTCGCTATGCTTGCCCGGCACCCGCTCCCAGCCGCCGGTGACCTGCCAGGACAGCGGTTGCAGCAGGGCGTTGCGCGGGGTCATGGAGCGGATGCTGACCAGGTCCAGGCGCTGCAGCTGCCAGCGGTTGCCCTCGTACTGGCGCAGGCGCAGGTCGCCCAGCTCCAGCTGCGCGCCCTGGGGGAAGCCGTAGCTGTTGTCCAGCAGGTCGTGGTAGGCCATGCGCAGGCCGTAGTCGGCGAAGGCCTGGCCGTCGCGGCTGCCGGCGCCGAGCTGCCAGGTCAGCGACTGGTGGCCTTCCTCCGGCTGTCCGGGGCGCTCCACCCGGGCCGGCGGCGGCGGGTTCTGGTTGATCGCCCGCAGCAGCTGGTAGCTGCGCGCGGCATCGGCCTCGTCGCGCTCCTTGCCGGTGGCGCGGTAGCGCAGCAGGCGGAAGGCGGTGTCCTGCACCAGCGCCTGGCGCGGCGCGGGCAGGGCCTTGAATTCGGGGGCGTCGAGCAGGCGGTCGTCGTCGGCCAGGCGCCGGGCCAGCTGTTTCTCGCCGGCGTCCAGCGGCTCGGCGCGGGCCAGCAGTTCCTTCTCCCGCGAGGGGCGGTAGTCGATCTTGTCGATCATCCCGGCCTGCTTCACCGCGCGCACCGTGTCGGTGGGGATGGCGTAGAGCGGGAATTCGTCGGTCAGTTTCACCCCGGGGCGGGCGATCTCCAGCAGTTCGAGCAGGCGGAAGGAGCAGTTCTCGTCGAAGAAGAAGTACTTGAAGCGGACCTGCTTGAGTTCCCAGACGTGCTCGACCATGCGCCCGGTCTCCTCGGGCGTGAGGTTCAGGCGGTACTCCCAGAGGTCGCGGTTCTCCAGGCGGCTGTATTCGGAGAGCTTCTCGCGGTAGGGCACCAGGGCGAACAGTCCGGGGTAGCCGCCCATCAGGCCCTTCCAGGCGTAGAGGATGCTGTTGTCCATGCCCTCGATGAAGGCGCCGAAGTTCAGCGCGTAGCTGAGCAGGGCGGTGTTGTTGCTGTCGACGTCGGCCTGGTCGATGCGCAGCAGGGTGTGGCCGAACATCGACGAGGGGCTGTTCAGGTAGGCGGCGGGGAACACCAGCACCGCGCTGTGCGGGTTGATGTCGCCGTACCAGGTGTCGTACTCCTGGCACGCGGGGCGCGGCAGGTCGGTCAGCTGCAGTTGCTGCTTCAGCCAGCGGGTGCGCGCCGGGTAGACGCACTGGGCATGCTTGTCGCCCAGGTCGGGGGCGGCGTAGAGGGCGTCCAGGGTGGCCTTGAGCTCGTGCTCGGGCGAGCGCTCGCCGTCGTCGGCGAGGAAGAACCGGTCGTCGTCGACGAAGCTGCGCCAGCCGCCCAGCTTGCTCGGCGTGTAGTGCCCCAGGGCCAGCCAGTAGGGCTGCGCGGCCAGGGCCTGGAGGCGGGATTCGGGGAATTGGGGGCTCGCGTGCAGGGATGCGCAGGCGCACAGCGCCAGCCATGGCAACAGGCGTTTGGGCATGGGGACCTTAGCGGGTCGGGGTAGGGGAGCCCGCCCCGGTGGGGCGGGCCGTCAGGCTCAGGCCTGTTCCGCGTACTTGGCCAGGCGGGTGTCCTGTTTCAGCACGGCCTGGGTGTTGGCATAGACGTCCTCGGCGGTGACGTCGGACTTGTTGAAGATCTGCGCGAAGTGCTCGTGGGTCACTTCGGCGAAGTGCGCGCGGTCTTCGGGCTTCACGCCCAGGACCACGGCGTAGGTGGTCAGGGCTTCGCCGTCACCCTTGGCCATGTCTTCGGACAGCTCGTCCATCATGCTGCTCAGCACGATCATCGGCTTGCCGCCGTAGGTCAGCGCGCCATTGGTGTGGCAGCCGTTGGTGCCGGTGGTCATGCCGAAGGTGTTGTTGCCCGAGGAGCCGTTGGTGGTGGCCGCCAGCACGTGGGTGGCGGTGCCGCGCTGGCCCTTGAAGAGCATCTGGCCCCAGCCGCAGCCGTCGCTGCCGGGGGCGTCGGCGAAGGCGCCGATGGAAACGGTGGCGAGGAGGGTACCGAGTAGAATCCTTTTCATCTGCGTATCTCTCTTTGTTCGTATGCATGGCTGTACGTAGCCGCTGACAGCAAACAGCGCCAGGCAGAGCTTTGTAGGAATATCCTGGGGGTGTCAAGGCGCGATGTCTCCCAACCCACGGCGGGGCGAACTGCGTCATGCTCCGCACAACAGGCTATTGATCGGTATCAGCGGCGATTCCCTTGGAACCGGCCACACTTGAAACAGTTCCTTGCCCGTCGGAGAGGCGTCATGGCCGTAGATGATTTCGACCCCCGTTCTGCCCTGGATGCGCTGGCCAGCGAATATTCCCAGCGTGCCGCCGCGATCCGCCGCGACCTGGCGCGCTCCCACTCGCCGGACTTCGCCGAGCAGGCCCAGCAGCGGGAGAACGATGACGTGCTGCGGGCCCTGCTGGCCGAAGCCGATGCGGGCATGCGCCTGGTGGGCCTGGCCCGCCTGCGCCTGGCAGACGGAACCTACGGACAATGCGTACGCTGCGGCGAAGCCATCGAGCCCCGCCGCCTGCGCGCCCTGCCGGCCACGGAATACTGCCTGCGCTGCGCCGACCTGCAGCACTGATCGACCCGCCCTTGCGCGCGCCTTGCCAGTGGCGCGCGGCCGGCGCGAGAATGCGGACAACTCTCCGCGGCCTTGCGCCGCCCGATGCAAGGACTTCCGATGCCCCAATCCGTTGCCGCCGGCCTGCGCCTGGCGCCCGATGAACTGACCCGCCCCTTCTCGCCCGAGCAGTTTGCCTTCGCCACCACCGACGACCTGGACCCCTTCCTCGGCGTCCTCGGCCAGGAGCGTGCGGTGGAGGCCCTGCAGTTCGGCGTGGCCATGCCGCGGCCGGGTTACAACGTGTTCGTCATGGGCGAGCCGGGGACCGGGCGCTTCTCCTTCGTGCAGCGCTACCTGAAGGCCGAGGCCAAGCGCCTGCCGACGCCGGCCGACTGGGTCTACGTCAACCACTTCGAGGAGGGCCGCGAGCCGCGCGCCATCGAGCTGCCGCCGGGCAGCGCCGCCGACTTCGGCGCGGACATCGACCAACTGATCGACAACCTGCTGTCGACCTTCCCCTCGGTGTTCGAGAACCCGGCCTACCAGCAGAAGAAGAGCGCCATCGACCGCGCCTTCAACCAGCGCTACGACAAGGCCCTGGACACCGTCGAGCGCCTCGCCCTGGAGAAGGACGTGGCGCTGTACCGCGACAGCGCGAACATCGCCTTCACCCCGATGAAGGACGGCAAGGCCCTCGACGAGGCCGAGTTCGCCCAGTTGCCGGAGGCCGAGCGCGAGCGTTTCCACGCCGACATCGCCGAGCTCGAGGAACAGCTCAACGAGGAGCTGGCCAGCCTGCCGCAGTGGAAG
Source organism: Pseudomonas sp. JH-2 (assembly GCF_036231725.1). NCBI lineage: Bacteria > Pseudomonadati > Pseudomonadota > Gammaproteobacteria > Pseudomonadales > Pseudomonadaceae > Pseudomonas > Pseudomonas sp. JH-2. Next base: position 104,242 of record NZ_JAZAQP010000003.1, read on the forward strand.
CGCGAGTCCAGCAACCAGCTGCGCCAGCTCAACGAGGAGACCATCACCCTCGCGCTGCAGCCGCTGCTGGCGCCGCTGGTGGAGAAGTACAACAACAACAGCGGGGTCTGCACCTACCTGCAGGCCATGCAGCTCAACCTGCTGAAGACCGTGGTCGACCAGCTGGTGGACACCGAGCGCAGCGACGCCCAGCGCAAGCTGATGCTGCAGGAGCTGTACGCGCCCAACCAGGTGATCGGCCACCACGCCACCAGCGGCGCGCCGGTGGTGCTCGAGTCGCACCCGACCTACGACAACCTGTTCGGCCGCATCGAGTACGCCTCCGACCAGGGCGCCCTCTACACCAGCTACCGGCAGCTGCGCCCGGGCGCGCTGCACCGCGCCAATGGCGGCTTCCTGGTGCTGGAGGCGGAGAAGCTGCTGGGCGAGCCCTTCGTCTGGGACGCGCTCAAGCGCGCCCTGCAAACGCGCCAGCTGAAAATGGAGTCGCCGCTGGCCGAGCTCGGCCGCCTGGCCGCCATGAGCCTGACGCCGCAGGTGATCCCGCTGCAGCTGAAGGTCATCATCATCGGCTCGCGGCAGATCTACTACACCCTGCAGGACCTGGACCCGGACTTCCAGGAGATGTTCCGCGTGCTGGTCGACTTCGACGAGGACATCCCGCTGGCCGAGGACAGCCTCGAACAGTTCGCCCAGCTGCTCAAGACGCGCACCTCGGAAGAGGGCATGGCGCCGCTGACCGCCACCGCGGTGGCGCGCCTGGCCACCTACAGCGCGCGCCTGGCCGAGCACCAGGGGCGCCTGTCGGCGCGCATCGGCGACCTGTTCCAGCTGGTCAGCGAGGCGGACTTCATCCGCCAGTTGGCCAGCGAGCCGGTCACCGACCTGGGCCACATCGAGCGTGCCCTCAAGGCCAAGGAAACCCGCACCGGCCGCGTTTCGGCGCGGATCCTCGACGACATGCTGGCCGGCATCGTGCTGATCGACACCGAAGGCGCCGCCGTGGGCAAGTGCAACGGCCTCACCGTGCTGGAGGTGGGCGATTCGGTGTTCGGCGTACCGGCGCGCATCTCCGCCACCGTCTACCCGGGCGGCAGCGGCATCGTCGACATCGAGCGCGAGGTCAGCCTGGGCCAGCCGATCCACTCCAAGGGCGTGATGATCCTCACCGGCTACCTGGGCAGCCGCTATGCCCAGGAGTACCCGCTGGAAATCTCCGCGAGCATCGCGCTCGAGCAGTCCTACGGCTACGTCGACGGCGACAGCGCCTCGCTCGGCGAGGTCTGCACGCTGATCTCGGCGCTGTCGCGCACGCCGCTGCGGCAGTGCTTCGCCATCACCGGCTCGATCAACCAGTTCGGCGAAGTGCAGGCGGTCGGCGGCGTCAACGAGAAGATCGAGGGCTTCTTCCGCCTCTGCGAGGCCCGCGGCCTGACCGGCGAGCAGGGGGTGATCATCCCGCGCTCCAACGTCAGCACCCTGATGCTCGACGAGCGCGTGCTGCAGGCGGTGCGCAACGGCCTGTTCAACGTCTACGCGGTGCGCCACGTCGACGAGGCGCTGGGCCTGCTGGTTGGCGAGCCGGCCGGCGCGCCGGACGCCAAGGGCCAGTTCCCGGCCGGCAGCGTCAACGCGCGGGTGGTCGAGCGCCTCAAGGAGATCGATGCCATGGGCATGGACGAGGAGGACAAGGAGAAGCTCGCCAAGGAGGCCGCGCCGGCCGCGGCCAAGGCCGCCAAGGCGCCGCAGGTGGAGAAGGAGCGGGCGCGCAAGAAGAAGGACAGCGACTGAGCCCGCTGCCGCTGGCCAGTCCTTGACCAGCGGCGGGGGCCCCAGCAATGGCGCTCGTCGGGCGCCGTTGCCCCCGTGGTGTCCACAACGATATCCACAACTATCGTGGATAAAACGGGCTTTCCCGAGGTCAACCCCGGGTGTAGGCTCGAAAACAGGACAACCGCGAGGGTGCCGCCATGCCGCGTAACCTCTGCCTTATCCGCCCCTGTCTGGGGTTGACCACGCGCATCGAGTGCGTGATCAGGCCGCTGGCCGGAGAGAATGGACTCTGGACACTGCTCTGCGCTGCGGGCATGGCGGGGGCGCAGCCCACCGCCATCAAGGCCCAGGGCCCGTTCTACGGGCCTTTCGTGGCCGAGGGCGTGCTCGAAGCCATCGCCGACTGCCTGGCCCAGCAGGGCTACGTGCCCGCCGACGACCTGCCCATCTGGCAGCTGCACCTGCAGGCCGAGCTGCGACGAATCAATGGCGAGCGCGTGCGCAACTTCGGGGACTACCAGTCCCACCCCGAGTCCTGAAGGCGCATTGCGCAGTCTCTGAGCGACCGCCGCCAACCCCCGGCGGGCGGGGGTTGGCGCGTTTCTTCCCGGCGTCCTGCACATATTTATCCACAGAATAACTGGATAACTCGCCGCGGGCCTTCAGCTATAATCCTCCGCCATTTCTGAACTCCCTTTGCGAAGGCCATGGAACGTTTCATCGAAAACAGCATGTACGCCGCCCGCTGGCTGCTGGCGCCGGTCTATATCGGTCTGTCGCTGGCGCTGCTGGCACTGACCATCAAGTTCTTCCAGGAGATCTTCCACATCCTCCCGGACATCTTCTCGATCGCCGAGGCCGACCTGATCCTGGTGCTGCTGTCGCTGATCGACATGGCCCTGGTCGGCGGCCTGCTGGTGATGGTGATGTTCTCCGGCTACGAGAACTTCGTCTCGCAGCTGGACATTTCCGAAGGCAAGGAGAAGCTCAGCTGGCTGGGCAAGATGGACGCCAGCTCGCTGAAGAACAAGGTGGCGGCCTCCATCGTGGCGATCTCCTCGATCCACCTGCTGCGCATCTTCATGGATGCGAAGAACGTCGATGACAACAAGCTGATGTGGTACGTGATCATCCACCTCACCTTCGTCCTCTCCGCGTTCGCCATGGGCTATCTGGACAAGGCCACGCGCCACGACCACTGATCGTTTTTGCCGCCTCCGGCGTACCGCCCGTCAGCCGCAAGCGACGGGCGGTGTCGTTTGCGCTGGGCGCAGCCGGCTCGCTGTACCAGACTGGCTGCGTTGGACCCTACCCTGGAGGTGCGCAATGAACCTGCAAGAGCTGACCAACCGTTCACTCGCCGGGGATATCGACGAGCTCAACCTGGTATCCCTGGAGGGCGGCATCTACGTGCTGGAGGCGCGCATGGGCCAGCGCTTCATCCCGATCCAGGACGCCAAGGGGCATGTACTGGGCGTGCGTTCGCTGGAGCATGCCCGCCAACTGCTGACGGCGTTGCCGCCGATTCCCTTCCAGCTGGTCCACGCCGCGGTGCAGGACGAGATGTGCGGCTCCCCGGGCGGCAGCGCGCAGAACGACGAAGGCGTGGCCATGCCGCTGCATTGAGGCCGAGGTGGGGCGGGGCGGTCGACTGTGCTAGGCTGGCCGCCCTTTTTTCACCCAGCGGAGCCCCGCCATGAGCGAACTCAACCTTTCCACCGACGAAGCCCGTGTCAGCTACGGCGTCGGCCGCCAGCTGGGCGACCAGCTGCGTGAGAACCCGGTTCCGGGCATGAGCCTGGACGCGGTGCTGGCCGGCCTCTCCGACGCCTTCGCCGGTGCCGACAGCCGGGTGCCCGCCGAGCAGCTGTCCGCCAGCTTCCAGGTGATCCGCCAGCGCATGCAGGCCGAAGCCCAGGCCAAGGCCGAGGCGGCCGCCGCCGAAGGCAAGGCCTACCTGGTGGAGAACGCCAAGCGCGAGGGCGTCACCGTGCTGCCGTCCGGCCTGCAATACGAAGTGCTGGTCGCCGGCGAGGGCGCCAAGCCGTCCCGCGACGATACCGTGCGCACCCACTACCACGGCACCCTGGTCGACGGCAGCGTGTTCGACAGCTCCTACCAGCGCGGCCAGCCGGCCGAGTTCCCGGTGGGCGGCGTGATCGCCGGCTGGGTCGAGGCCCTGCAACTGATGAACACCGGCAGCAAGTGGCGCCTGCACGTACCGGCCGAGCTGGCCTACGGCGGCCAGGCGGTGGGCAGCATCCCGCCGCACAGCACCCTGGTGTTCGACGTCGAGCTGCTCGACATCCTCTGACGGATGCAACCCGCGGCGGCCGTCCCTGGCCACCGCGGCATGCGGGGGGCTCCACGCGGCCCCCGGTGTGCAGCCGCCTCCCGGGCGGCGACCGCACGGATGGCGCGTCCTGCGCCATCGCAAAACCCTGTACGTCCGGCTCCTGCTCTTCGTAGGCGCGGGCTTGCTCGCGAACGGCTCGCACCTGACCCATCCTACGGGTCGTTATGTTTGCCGGATGAGATGTCGGAGCGGATTTATCCGCGATTCCGCCGGCAGGGCCGGCTCTCATCCCGCCATCGCGGACAAGGTCCGCTCCTACGCCCGTGCTTCCCCGGCACTGTAGGAGCGGGCCCTGCCCGCGATTCGCGCGCAGGGCGCGCTCCTACAGGGGAATGGCGTGGGTGGGGTAGCGTAGGAGCGGATCTCATCCGCGATCCGCGCCGATACGTCCGGCTATCGCGGACAAGGTCCGCCCCTACGAAAGCCCCATCGTTCCCGCGAGCAGCGGTGGCATTCAACGCAGCGCACGGGCATAGCAGAACAGGAACAGGTTGCGCACCAGCTCCTTGAGCACCTGCGGTTCGCTGGTGCCCAGTTCGTGCAGGTCCAGGCCGCCCTGCTCGCGCAGCTCGTCCAGGGCGTCTTCCTGCAACAGGGCGCAGACTTCCCCGGTATCGCGATTGAGGATGCGCAGATAGGGATGGGGGCGGTCCAGCCAGGCATCGATCATGTAGGTCATCTCTGCATCTCCTTGGTTGCCGAGTTAATGAGAATAATTCTTATTATCTCGATAGCAAGCCCCTATGCAGAATTTTTTTCGCCAAACGCCCCATGCCATGGCCTGGATCAACGGCGCATAACGCAGAACGCCCGCACGGCTGGGCCGGGCGGGCGTTCGTCGGATCGCGTGGGGATCAGTGGGTGCGGGCGACGGCGAATTCGCTCAGCTCGACCAGCGCATCGCGGTACTCGTTGTCCGGCAGCGCCTTGAGGCAGTCGATGGCGCGGGCGGCGTATTCGCGCGCCAGCTTCGCGGTGTAGTCCAGGGCGCCGGCGGCTTCCACGGCGGCGCGGATGCCTTCCAGGTCCTGGCTGCCGCCCTGCTGGATGGCCTTGCGCACCAGCAGCGCCTGCTCCGGGGTGCCGTCGCGCATGGTGGCGATCAGCGGCAGGGTGGGCTTGCCCTCGGCGAGGTCGTCGCCGACGTTCTTGCCCAGGGTGCCGGCGTCGCCGCGGTAGTCCAGCAGGTCGTCCACCAGCTGGAAGGCGATGCCCAGGGCGTCGCCGAACTGGCGCAGGGCCTCGGCCTGTTCCGGGCTGGCGCCGGCGATGGCGGCGGCGCTGTGGGTGGAGGCCTCGAAGAGCATCGCGGTCTTGCCGCGGATGACTTCCATGTAGGTCTCTTCGGTGGTGCTGGCGTCGCGCACCTTGGTCAGCTGCAGCACCTCGCCCTCGGCGATCACCCGGGTGGCCTGGGAAATGATCTGCATCACCGGCATGGAGCCGAGTTCGACCATCATTTCGAAGGAGCGGGCATAGAGGAAGTCGCCGACCAGCACGCTGGGCGCGTTGCCCCACTGCGCGTTGGCGGTGGCGCGGCCGCGGCGCAGGCCGGAGGCGTCGACCACGTCGTCGTGCAGCAGGGTGGAGGTGTGGAGGAATTCGATGGTGGCGGCCAGCAGGCGCAGGTCGTCCCCGGAATGGCCCAGGGCCTTGCCGCTGAGCAGCACCAGCAGCGGGCGAAGACGCTTGCCGCCGGCGGAGATGATATAGTCGCCGATCTTCTCGACCAGGGGAACGCGGGAGCTGAGCTGGCGGCGAATGATGCCGTCGACGGCGGTGAAATCGTCCGCCACCACCCGATAGAAAGCCTGGGGTTGCATATTACGAAGGCGCTCCTCGAAGAATGCGCGGCATGCTAGGTGCCGGGGTGGGGGCTGTCAAGGAAAGCGCCGCAAGGCTTGTATCGGCCGGGGGCTTTGCGTACAATCGCGGCCCCGAACTTCCCTGGCATACCCTGCCTTACGCAATTGCACGGGCGTCCTTCCGGCCCCATGCAGCCATGCCGACCGATACCTCTTCCTATAAAGCGTCGGGTGAGCAGGTCTAACGGAGACATCCAGATGTACGCAGTTATTGTTACCGGTGGCAAGCAATACAAAGTCACCGAAGGCGAATTCCTCAAGGTCGAGAAACTCGACGTCGCCACCGGCGAAGCGATCAACCTGGATCGCATCCTGCTGGTCGCCAACGGCGATGACGTCAAGATCGGCCTGCCGGTGGTAGAAGGCGCGAAAGTGACCGCAGAAGTGGTTTCCCACGGTCGTCACGACAAAGTGCGCATCATCAAGTTCCGCCGCCGCAAGCACCACATGAAGCGTCAGGGCCACCGCCAGTGGTTCACTGAAATCAAGATCACCGGCATCCAGGCCTAATTCCTTTTTTGGAGGATATGACTCATGGCACACAAGAAAGCTGGCGGTAGTACCCGCAACGGTCGCGATTCCGAAAGTAAACGCCTTGGCGTGAAGCTGTTCGGCAGCCAGGCCGTCAAGGCAGGCAACATCATCGTGCGTCAGCGCGGCACCCAGTTCCACGCCGGCTACGGCGTTGGCATGGGCAAGGATCACACCCTGTTCGCGAAAATCGACGGCGTGATCAAGTTCGAAGTGAAAGGCGCCTTTGGCCGTCGCTATGTAAGCGTCGTCGCTGCCTAAGCGAGCCTTCACTGAAAAAGCCCTGTCTCGCGACGGGGCTTTTTTGTTTCTGGCGTTTCCTGCATGGGGCGGCCTGCGCGTTTGCGCGGACTTGGCTGTATCCTATGCTCCTTTTCTTATTCAACCCGCCGCGCTGGCGGGAGGCGTTCCCATGAAATTCGTCGACGAAGTATCCATCCACGTGAAAGCCGGTGACGGCGGTAATGGCCTCATGAGCTTTCGCCGCGAGAAGTTCATCGAGAAGGGCGGTCCCAACGGCGGTGACGGTGGCGACGGCGGCTCGGTGTTCCTCGAGGCCGACGAGAGCCTGAACACCCTGGTGGACTACCGCTACACCCGCCGCTTCGATGCCCAGCGCGGGCAGAACGGCGGCAGCAAGGACTGCACCGGCGCCAAGGGCGACGACCTGGTCCTGCCGGTACCGGTGGGCACCACCGTGATCGATGCCGCTACCCACGAGGTCATCGGCGACCTGACCGAGCCCGGCCAGCGCCTGATGGTCGCCCAGGGCGGCTGGCATGGCCTGGGCAACACCCGCTTCAAGTCCAGCACCAACCGCGCGCCGCGGCAGACCACCCCGGGCAAGCCCGGCGAGGCCCGCGACCTCAAGCTGGAGCTGAAGGTCCTGGCCGACGTCGGCCTGCTGGGCCTGCCGAACGCCGGCAAGAGCACCTTCATCCGCGCCGTGTCCGCGGCCAAGCCGAAGGTCGCCGACTACCCCTTCACCACCCTGGTGCCGAACCTGGGCGTGGTCAGCGTCGGCCGCTTCAAGAGCTTCGTGGTCGCCGACATCCCCGGCCTGATCGAGGGCGCCGCCGAAGGCGCCGGCCTGGGCATCCGCTTCCTCAAGCACCTGGCGCGCACCCGCCTGCTGCTGCACATCGTCGACATGGCGCCGCTGGACGAGAGCGACCCGGCCGATGCCGCCGAGACCATCGTCAACGAGCTGGCCAAGTTCAGCCCGGCGCTCACCGAGCGTGACCGCTGGCTGGTGCTGAACAAGATGGACCAGATCCTCGAGCCGGAGGAGCAGGAGCGGCGCAAGCAGGACGTGGTCGCGCGGCTGGGCTGGGAAGGCCCGGTCTACGTGATCTCCGCCCTGGAGCGCGAAGGCACCGAGGCGCTCAGCCAGGACATCATGAAGTACCTCGACGAGCGCAGCCTGCGCATCGAGGAAGACCCGGCCTACGGCGAAGCCCTGGCCGAGCTCGACCAGCGCATCGAGGACGAGGCGCGCTCCCGTCTGCAGGCCATGGATGACGCGCGCGCGCTGCGCCGCGCCGGCCTGAAGAATGCCGACGACCTCGACGACGACGATGATTTCGACGACGAGGACGACGGCGACGGGCCGGAAATCTTCTACGTGCCCTGACCGGCGCCGCGTGCGCCGGTCCCCAAGCAACCTGGTGAAACCTGACTTCGTAAGGTTGATGTATGCGTGAGAAAGTGACCGGCGCGCGGCGCTGGGTGGTGAAGATCGGCAGCGCCCTGCTCACGGCCGATGGCCGCGGGCTGGACCGCGACGCCATGGCGGTGTGGGTCGAGCAGATGGTCGCGCTGCACTGCGCGGGCGTCGAGCTGGTGCTGGTGTCCTCCGGCGCCGTGGCGGCGGGCATGAGCCGCCTGGGCTGGGTCTCCCGCCCGAGCGACATGCACGAACTGCAGGCCGCGGCGGCCGTCGGCCAGATGGGCCTGGTGCAGGCTTGGGAGTCCAGCTTCGGCCAGCACGGCCTGCAGACCGCCCAGGTGCTGCTGACCCATGACGACCTGTCCGACCGCAAGCGCTACCTGAACGCCCGCAACACCCTGCGCACCCTGGTCGACCTTGGCGTGATCCCGGTGATCAACGAGAACGATACCGTGGTCACCGACGAGATCCGCTTCGGCGACAACGACACCCTGGCGGCCCTGGTGGCCAACCTGGTGGAGGCCGACCTGCTGGTGATCCTCACTGACCGCGATGGCATGTTCGACGCCGACCCGCGCAACAACCCCGAAGCCCAGCTGATCTACGAAGCCCGCGCCGACGATGCCCAGCTCGACCTGGTGGCCGGCGGCAGCGCCGGCGCCCTCGGCCGCGGCGGCATGCAGACCAAGCTGCGCGCGGCGCGCCTGGCTGCGCGTTCCGGTGCGCACACGGTGATCGTCGGCGGGCGCATCGAGCGCGTGCTCGACCGCCTGCGTTCCGGCGAGCGCCTGGGCACCCTGCTGACCCCCGAGCAGAGCCGCAAGGCCGCCCGCAAGCAATGGCTGGCGGGCCACCTGCAGATGCGCGGCACCCTGGTGCTGGACGCGGGGGCGGTGAAGGCCATCGCGGAAGACCACAAGAGCCTGTTGCCTGTGGGCGTGAAGCAGGTGCAAGGCAGCTTCCGCCGCGGCGAGATGGTGGTCTGCGTGGACCCGCAGGGCCGCGAGATCGCCCGCGGCCTGGCCAACTACAGCGCCCTGGAGGCGCAGAAGATCATCGGCCAGCCGACCGATGCCATCGAGGGCCTGCTGGGCTACGTCGACGGGCCGGAGCTGGTGCACCGCGACAACCTCGTGCTGGTCTGAAGGAGTACCCATGAAGCTATGGAAGGGCGTATGCGCCGGCCTGCTGATGTTGCCGGCGCTGGCGGGGGCGGAGGAGATCGGCGAGGTCTCCACGGTGTTCAAGTGGGTGGGGCCCAACGACAAGATCGTGGTCGAGGCCTTCGACGACCCTAGGGTGGAGGGGGTGACCTGCTACCTGTCGCGGGCCAAGACCGGCGGCGTCAAGGGCGGCCTGGGCCTGGCCGAGGACCGCGCCGAGGCGTCCATCGCCTGCCGCCAGGTCGGGCCGATCCGCTTCGCCGGCGAGCTCAAGGATGGCGAGGAGGTGTTCAAGCAGCGCACCTCGCTGGTGTTCAAGTCCATGCAGGTGGTGCGTTTCTTCGACAGGAAGCGCAACGCGCTGGTCTACCTCGTCTACAGCGACCGCATCATCGAAGGCAGTCCGCAGAACGCGGTGACCGCCATCCCGATCATGCCCTGGCCGACGAAATAAAAACCTTCCGCTTTTCGTAGGAGCGGGCCCTGCCCGCGATTCGCGCGCAGGGCGCGCTCCTACAGGGAGTGCGCGGGTGGGGCGGCGTAGGAGCGGATCTCATCCGCGATCCCGCCGGCAAGGCCGGTGTTCACGCGAGGCATCTTTCGCTTTTTCTTTTCGTAGGGGCGGGCCCTGCCCGCGATTCGCGCGCAGGGCGCGCTCCTGCAAGGGAGTGCGCGGGTGGGGCAGCGTAGGAGCGGATCTCATCCGCGATCCCGCCGGCAAGGCCGGCGTTCGCGCGAGGCATCGCCGCAGCGGGGCGTTCGCGAGCAAGCTCGCTCCTACAGGTCCGGGGCCGGGTTTGGGTTTTTCGCGGGCAATAAAAAACCGGCCACTGGGGCCGGTTTTTCAAGAACGGAACGCTTACGCGGTGGCCAGGGCCTTCACGTGGGCGTTCAGGCGGCTCTTGTGACGAGCGGCCTTGTTCTTGTGGATGATGCCTTTGTCGGCCATGCGGTCGATGACCGGTACTGCGGCAACCAGGGCGGCCTGGGCCTTGGGCAGGTCCTTGGCGTCGACTGCCTTGACTACGTTCTTGATGTAGGTACGAACCATGGAACGCAGGCTGGCGTTGTGGCTGCGACGCTTCTCAGCCTGTTTGGCGCGTTTTTTGGCGGAAGGTGTGTTGGCCACCGTCGAGCTCCTCGAGAAAAACTTGGGATGTAGCGAATAAATTAAGGCCGCGAATGATGCCGTCGAGTCCGAGCCTTGTCAAGGGTATGAGCGGCGGCCGACGAGCGGCGTGGCCGGGGATTCGCGGACTGGGTGGGTGATTTATTCGACCGGCGGCCATACACTCGACGCCCTTTACTGGCCGCCGGGCGATCCGGCCGCCCCGCGGGCAGGGCCCGCCCTGCGCTGACAAGTCCCGGATGCAATGAATCTACTCAAATCGCTGGCCGCGGTCAGCTCCATGACCATGATCTCGCGGGTGCTCGGCTTCGTCCGGGACACCATAGTGGCGCGCATGTTCGGCGCCGGCATGGCCACCGACGCCTTCTTCGTCGCCTTCAAGCTGCCCAACCTGCTGCGCCGCATCTTCGCCGAGGGCGCCTTCTCCCAGGCCTTCGTGCCGATCCTGGCGGAATACAAGACGCAGCAGGGCGAGGAAGCCACCCGCACCTTCATCGCCTACGTCTCCGGCCTGCTGACCCTGGTGCTGGCCGTGGTCACGCTGCTCGGCATCCTCGCCGCGCCCTGGGTGATCTGGATCACCGCGCCGGGCTTCGCCGACACCCCGGAGAAGTTCGAGCTGACCACCGCGCTGCTGCGGGTGACCTTCCCCTACATCCTGCTGATCTCCCTGGCCTCCCTGGCCGGGGCCATCCTCAATACCTGGAACCGCTTCTCGGTGCCGGCCTTCGTGCCGACCCTGCTGAACGTCAGCATGATCGTCTTCTCGCTGTTCCTCACGCCGTACTTCGACCCGCCGGTGATGGCCCTGGGCTGGGCGGTGCTGGCCGGCGGCCTGGCGCAGCTGCTGTACCAGCTGCCGCACCTGAGGAAGATCGGCATGCTGGTACTGCCGCGCCTGAACCTGCGCGACACCGGCGTGTGGCGCGTGCTCAAGCAGATGGGCCCGGCGATCCTCGGCGTCTCGGTGAGCCAGATCTCGCTGATCATCAACACCATTTTCGCCTCCTTCCTGGCCGCGGGCTCGGTGTCCTGGATGTACTACGCCGACCGCCTGATGGAGCTGCCCTCCGGCGTGCTGGGCGTGGCCCTGGGCACCATCCTGCTGCCGTCCCTGGCCAAGACCTACGCCAGCGACGACCGCCACGAATACTCGCGCCTGCTCGACTGGGGCCTGCGCCTGTGCTTCCTGCTGGTGCTGCCCTGCGCCCTGGCCCTGGCGCTGATCGCCGAGCCGCTGACCGTGTCGCTGTTCCAGTACGGCAAGTTCAGCGCCAACGACGCGCTGATGACCCAGCGCGCGCTCATCGCCTACGCCGTGGGCCTGCTCGGCATCATCCTGGTCAAGGTGCTGGCGCCGGGCTTCTATGCCCGGCAGAACATCCGCACGCCGGTGAAGATCGCGCTCTTCACCCTGGTTTCCACCCAGGCGATGAACCTGGTCTTCATCGGCCCGCTCAAGCACGCGGGCCTGGCCCTGGCCATCAGCCTGGCGGCCTGCCTCAATGCCGGCCTGCTGTACTGGCAACTGCGCAAGCACGACCTGTTCGAGCCGCAGCCGGGCTGGGCGAAGTTCCTCGGCAAGCTGGTGCTGGCGGTGCTGGTGATGTCCGCCGTGCTGCTGGGCGCGATGCACTTCATGCCGGCCTGGGACCTGGGCGGCATGCCGCTGCGCCTGGCGCGCCTGGGCGCGCTGGTGGCGGCCGGCGTGGTGGCCTATTTCGGTATGCTGGCGGTGCTGGGCTTCCGCCTGCGGGACTTCTCGCGGCGGGCGGTGAGCTAGCCCGGCGCGGGCACTTGGGTGCATCCGTGACGCACGGCGGCTTTGTGCCTGTCGCGCGGCGGCGGGTGCAGGTATAATCGACCACTTTCTGAGCAATACGCGCGCTATGCAGCTGCTTCGAGGCCTCCACAACCTGCGGCCCCTGTCCGGGGGCTGCGTTGCCACCATCGGCAATTTCGACGGCGTCCACCTTGGCCACCAGGCGATCCTGGCGCGTCTGCGCGAGCGCTCGCAGGAGCTGGGCGTGCCCAGCTGCGTGGTCATCTTCGAGCCGCAGCCGCGCGAGTACTTCGCCCCGGATGCCGCGCCGGTGCGCCTGACGCGCCTGCGCGAGAAGCTCGAGCTGCTGCGCGAGCAGGGCGTCGACTTCGTCCTCTGCCTGACCTTCAACCGCCGCCTGCGCGAGCTGTCGGCCGCCGAGTTCGTCCGCCAGGTGCTGGTGGACGGCCTGGCGGTGCGCCACCTGGAAGTGGGCGACGACTTCCGCTTCGGCTGCGACCGCTCCGGCGACTTCGCCTTCCTGGTCCGGGCCAGCGCCGAGCAGGGCTTCACCGTCGAGGCCGCCACCACGGTGGAGGTCGACGGCATGCGGGTGAGCAGCTCGCGCATCCGCAAGGTGCTCGCCGACGGCGACCTGCACCAGGCCGAGCGCCTGCTGGGCCGGCCGTTCCGCCTGAGCGGGCGGGTGCTGCACGGGCAGAAGCTCGGCCGCACCCTGGGTTCGCCCACCGCCAACATCCAGCTCAAGCGCCGCAAGGCGCCGCTGAACGGCGTCTATCTGGTCAGCACCGTCGTGGCTGGCCAGCGTGTCAACGGGGTGGCCAACATCGGCACGCGGCCGTCGGTCAACGGCGACGGCCGGCCCCACCTGGAAGTGCATCTGCTGGACTTCGCGGGCGACCTCTACGGCCTGCACCTGGATGTGACCTTCCACCAGAAGCTGCGTGATGAGCAGCGTTTTGCCTCCCTGGAGGCACTGAAGGCGGCGATCCTCGCCGACATAGCCGCCGCCCGGGCCTACTGGCTGGGCCAACCGCTTGATTGAAGAAATTCCGAACAGGCCCTGAGATGACCGACTACAAAGCCACGCTGAACCTTCCCGATACCCAGTTCCCGATGAAAGCCGGCCTGCCCCAGCGCGAGCCGGAGACGCTGAAGTTCTGGAACGACATCGGCCTGTACCAGAAGCTGCGGAAGATCGGCGAAGGTCGCCCGAAATTCATCCTGCACGATGGCCCGCCCTACGCCAACGGCAGCATCCACATCGGTCACGCGGTCAACAAGATCCTCAAGGACCTGATCGTCCGCTCGCGCACCCTGGCCGGCTACGACGCCCCCTACGTGCCGGGCTGGGACTGCCATGGCCTGCCCATCGAGCACAAGGTCGAGACCACCCACGGCAAGAACCTGCCGGCGGACAAGACCCGCGAACTGTGCCGCGCCTACGCCGCCGAACAGATCGAAGGGCAGAAGGCCGACTTCATCCGCCTGGGCGTGCTGGGCGAGTGGGACAACCCCTACAAGACCATGAACTTCGCCAACGAGGCCGGCGAGATCCGCGCCCTGGCCGAGATGGTCAGGCAGGGCTTCGTGTTCAAGGGCCTGAAGCCGGTGAACTGGTGCTTCGACTGCGGTTCGGCCCTGGCCGAGGCGGAAGTCGAGTACGCCGACAAGAAGTCCGACGCCATCGACGTCGCCTTCCCGGTGGAAGACGCCGACAAGCTGGCCGCCGCCTTCGGCCTGCCGAGCCTGGCCAAGCCCGCCGCCATCGTCATCTGGACCACCACCCCCTGGACCATCCCGGCCAACCAGGCGTTGAACGTCCACCCCGAATTCACCTACGCCCTGGTCGACACCGGCGAGCGCCTGCTGGTGCTGGCCGAGGAACTGGTCGAGTCCTGCCTGCAGCGCTACGGCCTGGAAGGCCGGGTCATCGGCACCGCCAAGGGCGAGGCGCTGGACCTGATCCGCTTCCGCCACCCGTTCTACGAGCGCTTCTCGCCGGTCTACCTGGCCGAGTACGTGGCCCTGGACGCCGGCACCGGCATCGTCCACTCGGCGCCGGCCTACGGCGAGGACGACTTCCGTACCTGCAAGCAGTACGGCATGAGCAACGACGACATCCTCAGCCCCGTGCAGAGCAACGGCGTGTATGTGTCCGACCTGCCGTTCTTCGGCGGCCAGTTCATCTGGAAGGCCAACCCGAACATCGTCGCCAAGCTCGACGAAGTGGGCGCGCTGCTCAAGCACGCCAGCATCAACCACAGCTACATGCACTGCTGGCGCCACAAGACGCCGCTGATCTACCGCGCCACCGCGCAGTGGTTCGTCGGCATGGACAAGCAGCCGGAAAGCGGCGCCACCCTGCGCGAGCGCGCCCTGGAAGCCATCACCCAGACCGAATTCGTGCCCAGCTGGGGCCAGGCGCGCCTGCACGGCATGATCGCCGGCCGTCCGGACTGGTGCATCTCGCGCCAGCGCAACTGGGGCGTGCCCATCCCGTTCTTCCTGCACAAGGCCACCGGCGAGCTGCACCCGCGCACCGTCGAGCTGATGGAAGCAGTCGCCCAGCGCGTGGAGAAGGAAGGCATCGAGGCCTGGTTCAAGCTCGACGCCGCCGAACTGCTGGGCGATGAAGCCGCGCAGTACGACAAGATCAACGACACCCTGGACGTCTGGTTCGACTCCGGCACCACCCACTGGCACGTGCTGCGCGGCTCCCACGCCGAGCTCGGCCACGCCAGCGGCCCGGCCGCCGACCTCTACCTGGAAGGCTCCGACCAGCACCGCGGCTGGTTCCACTCATCCTTGCTGACCGGCTGCGCCATCGACGGCCATGCGCCGTACCGCCAGTTGCTGACCCACGGCTTCACCGTGGACGAGTCCGGCCGCAAGATGTCCAAGTCCCTGGGCAACACCGTGGTGCCGCAGACCGTGATCGACACCCTGGGCGCCGACATCCTGCGCCTGTGGGTGGCCTCCACCGACTACTCCGGCGAGATCGCGGTCTCCCAGACCATCCTGCAGCGCAGCGCCGACGCCTACCGGCGTATCCGCAACACCACGCGCTTCCTGCTCTCCAACCTGACCGGCTTCGACCCGGCCAGGGACCTGCTGCCCAACGACCAGCTGCTGGCCCTGGACCGCTGGGCCGTGGACCGCGCCCTGCTGCTGCAGCGCGAACTGGAAGAGGCCTACCGCGACTACCGCTTCTGGAACGTCTACTCCAAGGTGCACAACTTCTGCGTGCAGGAGCTGGGCGGCTTCTACCTGGACATCATCAAGGACCGCCAGTACACCACCCAGGCCGACAGCGTCGCCCGCCGCTCCTGCCAGACCGCGCTGTTCCACATCGCCGAGGCGCTGGTGCGCTGGGTCGCGCCCATCCTGGCCTTCACCGCCGAGGAAGTGTGGAAGTTCCTGCCCGGCGAGCGCGCCGAGTCGGTGATGCTGACCACCTGGTACGAGGGCCTGTCCGAGCTGCCGGCCGACGCCGAGCTGGGCCGCGCCTACTGGGACCAGGTCATGGCCGTGAAGGCAGCGGTGAACAAGGAGCTGGAGAACCAGCGCGCGGCCAAGGCCGTGGGCGGCAACCTGCAGGCCGAGGTCACCCTGTTCGCCGAGGAGGCCCTGGCCGCCGACCTGGCCAAGCTGGGCAACGAACTGCGCTTCGTGCTCATCACTTCCACCGCCACCCTCGCGCCACTGGCCGATGCCCCGGCCGATGCCGTGCAGAGCGAGCTGCCCGGCCTCAAGCTGAAGGTGGTCAAGTCGGCCCACGCCAAGTGCGCCCGCTGCTGGCACCACCGCGAAGATGTCGGCAGCCACGCCGCGCACCCGGAAATTTGCGGCCGTTGCGTGGAGAACATCGAAGGCGCTGGCGAGGTTCGCCACTATGCCTAAGGACGCGCCATTGGCTATTTCTCTCTTTGCGCCGGAGCCTGTATTTGCGCAGGGCAAGGCGCGAGGAGAGAGGTTTGGTCGTCCAAATGAACGACGAGTAACGCAGGCCTGCGCAAATACAGGCCCGGCCCTTCGGGTTGCGCCGGAAATCGCGCCATGCTGCGTTGCCGGCCTTGATAAGGGAACGCCATTATCGGCAGCCAGCGCCTTGCCTGGCGCGATTTCCGGCGGCAACGCAAAGGAGAAATAGTCAATGGCGCGTCCTAACTTCGGCCGCCTCGGCTGGCTGTGGATAACCGTGCTGGTCCTGGTCCTCGACCAGGCCAGCAAGGCCTATTTCGAAGGCACGCTGAGCCTGTACCAGCAGATCGTGGTCATCCCCGACCTGTTCAGCTGGACCCTGGCCTACAACACCGGCGCGGCCTTCAGCTTCCTGGCCGACAGCTCCGGCTGGCAGCGCTGGCTGTTCGCCCTGATCGCCGTGGTGGTCAGCGCCGTGCTGCTGGTCTGGCTCAAGCGCCTGAAGCCCAGCGACACCTGGCTGGCCATCGCCCTGGCCCTGGTGCTGGGCGGCGCGCTGGGCAACCTGTACGACCGCATCGTGCTCGGCCACGTGATCGATTTCATCCTGGTGCACTGGCAGAACCGCTGGTACTTCCCGGCGTTCAACCTGGCCGACAGCGCCATCACCGTAGGTGCCATCATGCTGGCGCTGGACATGTTCAAGACGAAGAAATCCGGAGAGACCGCCCATGGCTGACAGTTCCAGTGATATCCAGCGCATCGGAGCGGATACCCAGGTCACCCTGCACTTCGCCCTCAAGCTGGAAGACGGCAACGTCGTCGACAGCACCTTCGACAAGCAGCCGGCCACCTTCAAGGTCGGCGACGGCAACCTGCTGCCCGGCTTCGAGCAGGCGCTGTTCGGCCTCAAGGCCGGCGACAAGCGCACCCTGGCCATCGAGCCGGAGCAGGGCTTCGGCCAGCCGAACCCGGCCAACGTGCAGGTCATGCCGCGCGAGCAGTTCCAGGACATGGAGCTGGCCGAGGGCCTGCTGGTGATCTTCAACGACGCCGCCAAGACCGAGCTGCCCGGCGTGGTCAAAAGCTTCGACGAGCAGCAGGTGACCATCGATTTCAACCACCCGCTGGCCGGCAAGAGCCTGACCTTCGAGGTGGAAATCATCGACGTAAGGGCGCTCTGAGGGCCCTTCGCAGGCGTAGGATGGGTATCGCGAAGCGATAGCCATCGCGCCATCCCCTCTGCGCGCCGAGACAGACCGACCATGCAAATCAAACTCGCCAACCCCCGCGGCTTCTGTGCCGGCGTCGACCGGGCGATCGAAATCGTCAACCGCGCCCTGGACGTGTTCGGCCCGCCGATCTACGTGCGCCACGAAGTGGTGCACAACAAGTTCGTGGTGGAGAACCTGCGCAACCGCGGCGCGGTGTTCGTCGAGGAACTCGACCAGGTGCCGGACGACACCATCGTCATCTTCAGCGCCCACGGCGTTTCCCAGGCCGTGCGCAAGGAGGCCGAGAACCGTGGCCTGAAGGTCTTCGACGCGACCTGCCCGCTGGTCACCAAGGTGCACATGGAAGTGGTGCGCTACAGCCGCGACGGCCAGGAGTGCATCCTCATCGGCCACGAAGGCCACCCCGAGGTGGAAGGCACCATGGGCCAGTACAACCGCGACAACGGCGGCGACATCTACCTGGTGGAAGACGAGGAAGACGTGGCCGCGCTGCAAGTGCGCAACCCCGAGGCCCTGCACTTCGTCACCCAGACCACCCTGTCGATGGACGACACCTCCAAGGTGATCGACGCCCTGCGCGCCAAGTTCCCGCACATCAAGGGCCCGCGCAAGAACGACATCTGCTACGCCACCCAGAACCGTCAGGACGCGGTCAAGGAACTCGCCGACCAGTGCGACCTGGTGCTGGTGGTGGGCAGCCCGAACAGCTCCAACTCCAACCGCCTGCGCGAGCTCGCCGAACGCATGGGCACCCCCGGCTACCTGATCGACGGCGCCGAGGACCTCAAGCGCGAATGGTTCGAAGGCAAGCAACGCATCGGCATCACCGCCGGCGCCTCCGCCCCGGAAGTGCTGGTGCGCGGGGTGATCGAGCAACTGCGCAAATGGGGCGCGGAACCCGAGGTGGAGCTGGATGGGCGGGAGGAGAACATTACCTTCTCGATGCCCAGGGAACTGCGGGTCAAGGCGGTCTGAACCCGTTCCTGCCAGGAGGCATCTTCCGCCACACCCTAGGAACCATGGCGCAGGATGGGTGGAGCGAAAGTAATACCCATCGCCATATTCGACCGAACGCCGGCCTTTGCCGGCGGAATCGCGGATAAATCCGCTCCTACGCTGTGTTCCATCCCTTCCTGTAGGAGCGGACTCTGTCCGCGATTCGGCGGATAACGCCGTCGGCGTTATCCGCCCTACGTGCCGCAGCGCTTCACTTCCAGCAGTCGTTCACACTGGTGCTGCCGCTGACGCCGCGGGTGCCCATGGCATTGAGCGTCAGGTTGCCGCATTTGGTGTCCTTGGCCTGTGCGCCTTGCGGAGTTGCCGTGAGCAGGTAGCCACCGCTGTTGTTGGGGCTGCTGATGGTGAGGGCGTACTTGCCGGAATCCGAGGTCACGGTCGTGCCGCTGGTATTGCGCATGCCCAGCCTGGCGATATTGGCCTGGGCGGTGACATAGGCATTGTTCTGGGCGAAGTAGCGCTCCTGGCGCGCGGCCGCGTCATTCAGCAACGCCTGGCCCTCGCTGCGGTTGCCGCGCAGGACGTATTCCTGGTAGCTGGGGTAGGCGATGGCCGCCAGGATGCCGATGATGGCCACCACGATCATCATCTCGATCAGGGTGAAACCCGCTGTCTTCTTCACGTACTGATTCCTCATTGCGGTGCCACGCGCCAGGTCTGGCGACCAGTGGACTCGGGGCCGAAGCTGATGTTCATCGGGGCGCCATCGGCGGTGAAGCGCGTATTGCCGGAAAGGGCCGCGCCACCGGCAGGGGTCTTGTAGCCGGAGACCACGTTGCTGGTGTCGCCGGAAACATAGGCGTCGCCCTGGTCCACCACGAAGTTCTGGCTGAAGTCGAAGATATTGAAGTCGGCGCGACCGCCGGTATAGGGGTCGAGACCGTATGACCAGCCTTCCACGCCGGCCTGGCAGACGTCCAGGCTGGGCGTGCGGGTGTTGATCAGCAGCGCCTGCCCGCGGGCGGCCATCTCGTCGACGATCCGCTCGCCCACCAGGCTGCCGCCGGTGACCTGGAGGTTCAGGTACCAGCCACTTTTCGTCGTCCAGTCCACGGTGTTCTGGCTGAGCAGGCGGATGTCGAAGGTGCTGGTCGTGTTACCGGCGAAGGTCGCACTGTTCACCTGGGACGAAATGGTCTGCCCTTGCAGGCTGGCCCGCGACAGGCTAGGCGTGCTGGTAGCTACTTCGCCCTTGGTCTGCTTGTCCCAGATGCCGTAGAGCGTCTGCAACTGGAACGGGCTGGTCTTGTCCACGGTGCCCAGGTAGCGGCCGGTACCGAAGATCACCAGGTAGCCGTTGGTGGAGGGATGGCGGACCAGCGACGGCGGTGCGGTGATCGGCTGGCGCACGCCGCCGGTACCGTCGGCATCCTTGGCCACGTACAGCGGGGTGCCGTTGAAGGACGTCTTGAATTTCGAGGCGGCAATGGTGGTGCTGGAGAACGGTGCGGTATTGGTAGCGCTGTTGTCTATCAGGTCGAAGCGCCACAGGTTGCCCTGCAGGTCGCCGGCATAGGCGTAGTCGATGATGCCATCGCTGTTGTTGTCGGCGCCGCGGATGCTGGACAGGCCGTTGGTGCCGCTGGCCCCCTGTGCCTCCAGTGTCTTGAGGACGGTGCCGGTCTTGATGTCCAGCACGTACATCACCGCCTTGCCGCTGCTGTTGTTGGCGCTGTTGTAGCCGTTGGGCAGCAGCACGCCCCATTGCCCGCTGTGCAGGCGGGCGACCACCGGGGTGGGGATGGTGAAGCCGAGGTTGCTCAGCGTCGTGTTGGTGCCGTCCTTGCTGCTGGTGTTGTCGTCGTCGAACTCCCAGAGCAGGGCGATGTTGTCAGGGTCGGTCACGTCCAGGGCGAAGGCGGACTTGCCGCCGGCGCCGAGGGTGCCCACCAGCACGGTATGCCAGGCGTCGTCGTAGTAGACGTCGCGCACGGTCAGGCTGCCGTCGACGAACCAGCGGTGCTGGGCGGCGGTGTAGTCCTTGCTGCTCAGGTACTGCAGGTTCGGGATGACGGCGCGGGGCACGAAGGCGAACTTCTCCGCGCCGGTGGCGCCGTCGAAGGCGTGCAGCATGCCGTCGTTGGCGCCGACGTAGACCTGGCTGCGGCGTTCCTTCTTGGCTTCGATGAAGTCGGCATACTTCTGGTAGCCGCCATCGATGGCGCCTGCCAGGTAGGCCAGGTACTGGGCGCCGGACACCACCACCGGGTTGGAGTTGATGATGTCGCCCAGCAGGGTGTTGCGCCGGCGGAAACTGCTGCCCTCGCCGCTGCGGTCGCCCAGCACGTAGCCGAGCTGCGCGGAGGTCAGGGTGGTCTGCAGGTCGACGCCGTTGTAGGTCACGCCCGACAGGTTGCTGTAGGTGAGGGTGGTCAGGGCGCCGTTGCTGCCCTTGAACTTGATGTTGCGGGTGCTCGGGAACTGGTCCTTGGCGTGCCAGACCACGGTACGGGCGAAGGTGGCCGGGTTGATGGTCTCCTTGATCAGGTCGCCCGACCAGTCGTCCACCAGGAAGTTGGAGCGATAGACCGAGCGTGCGTCGCTGATCGAGGCACCGGGTTGCAGGCGCTCCACCGATGGGGTGGATACGGAGCTGTTGCGCTGGTAGATGTCGTTGAACGCCTTGTTCAACTGGTCCTTCAGCGTCAGGGCGTTGGTGACCAGGAAGTAGTTGTCCGGTACGCCGTTGCCGTCGGTGTCATTGTTGGTCGCGTTGGTGCCGTACTTGGCGGCGTACCACAATGGGTTCTCCAGGAACGTGGCCGCCGGGGTGCCCGACAGGGTGAAGGTGCGCGAGGAGCTGAGCCGGCTCAGGGTGCAGTCGTTGGGTTTGGTGGTCGCGTTGCAGTAGTTGGGATCGCGACCATCGGGGGTATCCAGCTTGTAGGCGACGTTGTTGCCGCCCTGGTCCTTGACCTCCAGGTAGATACCGTCCTTGGTGGTGCCGGAGATCACGTAGCCCATGTGCTGGTCGATGCCGCCGGCGGCGTATTCGGAGGTCATGTTGATGACCAGCTTGCCCTGGTCGTTGACCAGCAACTCGTACAGGGCGATGGCGTCCATGTCATGGTCGGCGCCTTGCTCCACGTCTTCGTAGTTGATGCGGAACTTGGCGTAGGGGCGGCCACCGTTGAGGGTGGCGTCGCAGTCGCTGACCAGGCTGGGCGTGCCGCCATTGCAGGCTGGCGAAGTGTTGGCGAACTTCTCCACGTAGTAGTCGACGATCTGGTCGGTGGGCTGGAAGCTGCCGTCCGCATTGATGCTGCTGCCGCCGACGGACTTGGCGAAGGGCACTACGGTCACCACGCTGGTGACGCCATTGCTGGTGACGGGGAACTTGATGGTCGGCAGGGGCGAGGCCAGCGCCACCGAGTAGGTCAGCAGGGCCTTGTCGCCGCCGATCTTGTTGTTGGCGCCATAGCGCGCCACGGCAGCGGAGTAGTAGGTACCCTGCTTGCTTGGCTCTTCCGGCGCCAGGCCGCGGACCGTGGACAGGTTGCTGACGGTCTTGGCCGTGGGGGCGCTGTCGGCGACGCCGTTGGACTCGCCGATGAAGATGGACTTGCTGCCGCCCCCCTCGGCGGCCCAGATCTTGTCCGCTTCGGTGGAGACGTTCAGGCCCGCAAGGGACCCTGTGGAGGGCGCCGAAACGGCGGTGGACCAGTTGCTGCCCGGCAGCTTGAAGTCATAGGACGGGTTGATGTCGCTGATGACCGTCATGGCCGGGACCGAGCACACGGGGTAGCCGTTGGGGTTGGCAGTCGACTTGTAGGGCGGGGTCCAGGTGCCGATCCGCGGAAGACCCAGCACGTCCTTGTCCTTGCTGTTGCCGGAACCATAGTCATAGGTGCCGGTGGGAGCCGTTTCGCCGGAGAAGTAGCGCATCGTCTCGTACATCATCTCGCCGATCGGGTTGCCCCACATGTAGCAGGTGTCGTCCTGGGTGATCGGGCGCGTGGTGATCCAGCCACAGCCATAGGTATGGTCGCCGTAGTTGAAGTCGATGATGCGCAGCTTGTTGATGGTCGCCACGATGCCGTTGCTCACGCCGTCGGAGCCGCACACGTTGGTGCCGGCGAAGCAGTATTGCCCGGTGGTCGCGCTGTATTCCTTGGCGAAGCTCTGCAACTGGCTGCGCAGCACGCCGCCGCTGATGTTCTTCTGGAACGAGCCGGTCAGCAGGCCGAAGTACATCTTGTTGGTGGCGCCGTAGTCGTGAAGGATGCCGGTCGGCTTGAAGCCGTTGCCGTAGGCGATGCAGTTGCTTTCGCGCAGGCCGGCGTTGTCGGCGCCGCTGGGGCAGACCGAGACCTTGACGTTCCTGTCGGTCATCTCGCTGGTGCCGGTGGCCGGGGTCTTCCAGTACAGGTAGAAGTTGGCGTCGCCGCCGTTTTCTTCGTGGCGGAACTTGAAGGTGTAGGCGGTACCCGCGGTGAGCGTCACCGAGGCGGTGGTGCCGTTGCCGCCGCTGCCGGCCTTGCCGTGGTCCCCATAGTAGGACGCGGTAACGCCATTGACCTGGAATTCGACTGCGTCGTCACCGTCCACCGAGAACTGATAGACCCCCGTCAGCGCCGGGGTCAGGGTGCCGGTGATCAGCGTGTGATAGCTATCCTGGCCACAGCCGTTGGCGGAGTAGGGGTTGGTAAAGTTCTGCGGGCTGTTGATGTTGGTGAAAGGTGCCGTTCCGCTACCGCATTTTGCAGAGTCGCTGCTGTAGTTGTTGAACAGATCGTCCATCTGCGACTTGTTGGTGGAGGTTGCGCGCGAATCCTTCCAGGTTGTGAGCGTGAGGCCCGACATCTGGTCGGCGGGCACGATGGCCCAGTTGCCGCCACTGGGGCCACCACTGGTGCAGTTGACCTCCGAGCCCGAACTGTTCACGCAGGTGCTGCCGGCTACCGGCCGCTCCTTCGACACCCAGTTCCAGATACGGAAGCTGGTGTTGGTCAGGGTGCGCAACTGCGGCACGCCGGTGTCCTGGGTCAGCGACACCACGGCGAACAGGTGCCGGTAGCCGCCGGCTGCCGGCTGGCTCAGTGGGGTGTAGTCGGAAATACGGTAACCGTCGTAGGCCTCGCTCAGGTATTCCTTGCCCCAGGCGTGGTCGTCCTGGGGAACGTAGGAACCTTGCAGCACGGTGGAGGTGGTGGTGTCCTCCACCCGGTAGCCGCCGTAGAGCACCTTGCGCAGGGCGTCCATGCGCGAGGTGGCGAGGTAGTTGAGGAAGTCGCCGCTCCAGTGGCCGGGGCACTTCTTGTCGGTGGTGGCGCTGACGGGGCTGAAGCGGCCATCGCTGTAGTCGTAGCAGGCGAACGAGTTGAAGTAGCCGTAGTAGTCGATGCCGCCGTGGTCCTTGTCCAGGTGCCCCTTGTAGCCCACGTCGAGGATGCCGTCGCCATTGAGGTCGGAGGCATCGTTGTAGGCCTCGTAGTACAGCTTGTGGTCGCGGCCCATGACCAGCATGTTCAGCGGTGGCACCGAGTCGTTGACGAAGACCGGGGTGCGCGAGATGTCGATGTCTGCCCAGGCGCTGGCGTACGGGAGCAGGAGTGCGCAGAGCAGGCTGGCGCTGGCGTTGATCGCGGTTTGGCGGAAAGTCTTCATGTCAGTGCCTGGGGGTCAGTTGTTGTATACCCGGGCCACCACGGAACGCAGTGGGGCCTCGCGGTTGTTGCTGGCGGCGCGGCTGTTCACTTCATAGAAGAAGGTGCCGTTGCCCAGCATCATCGAGCCGTACTCGGGGTTGATCGACTGGCCGCCGACGCTGCCGCTGGGGGCTGCGATCATGTAGCGACTGACACTGGTGGTCTGCGTGGAGGGGGTAACGCCGTTGCCGGTGTAGCCCAGGGCGTCGGAGAAGTCCTGGGAATAGTCGTTGGGTGTCTTGTTCCAGATACAGGGCAGGTTATCGGCGGTGGTATCCGCCGGGCAGCGGTCGGGCGGCAGCAGCGACTCGCTGAGGCTTTCCTCGGTGTTGCGTAGCGCCGACTCGGCGCTGTTGAACAGGCGCTTCTCCTCGGCCACGCTGCCGGTGATGCGGGCCTCCAGGGCCGATTGGCGGACGCTGGAAATGGCCAGCACGGAGATGACCAGCAGGATGATCAGCGAGACGAACAGGATCGCGCCCTGCTGCGACTGGCGGGATGCATTCATGGCATGAGGTTCCTGAGGGTGATCGAGCCTTGGGCGATCTGGTAGAGCTGCCCGTTGTCGGTGCCGATGCTGGAGTCGGGATAGCGGGCCTTCCATTGCGTCAGGGTGGCGCTGTCCATGCCCTGGCGGGCATTGACCGAACTCATCATCAGGGCTGCATAGCGCACCGCCCGGATCGGCTGGGTACCCGGGGAGGTCGTGTAGGTATCGATCTGGCGCTCATCGGTCTGGGGGCCGACGCCGTATTCGAACTGTATGTCGGCGACGCCTCGCAGAATGACCTCCTCATCGCCACCAACTGCACACTTGAGCTCGTTGTCGTCAACGTAGAACCTTTCCATCACGGTCAGTGTGCTGGTGGTATAGGGCTCGTCGGGAACGGTTCCGTCGGCGGGCTTCGCCCCTAGGCAATTGCGCTCGTCAGGGTCGCGGGGCTCATAGCGGATACAGATACCGCCGCCGTTCGCCAGAGAGACGGTCCGACCTTCCAGGAAACTGCAACCGGCTGGCGGAGCAGGAGTGCTTTGCGAGGTGACTGCAGGGAAGCTGGTATCGAAGCCCCTGTCCGGCTGCCGCCGATAACCGGTCTTGCTCAGTTCCTGGTCGAGTAGCAGGAAGGTGTAGCGGCTGTTTTCCTGGTTCTCCGTCTGGGCCTGCTGGAAGACGAAGGTGTTCTTGTTGTCGATGAAGATCTGCACTATCCCGATGATCAGGAAGCTGCTGACGGTCAGGGCGACCATCAGCTCGATCAGGGACAGGCCTTGCTGGCGCTTCTGCATGCTGGTCCGCCTCAGATTTCCGCTCTTACCCGATAGCGGCAGATGGTCTTGTCGCTGTTGCTGTCAGTGTCCGTCGCATCCAGGCATTCTCCGTTCTTCACCCGCCAGGCCACCTGGATTTCGATGGCGCGGCCTGCGTTTCCACAAGTGCCGGCGGTGTTCCCCGCCCGGCAGACGTGCACCTCGGCCGCAAGGCCGGCGGCGCCGGGCAGGGTCTCCTGCACGCGGGTCAGCCAGCAGTTGAGCTGCTTGGCGGGATCGGCGTTGGCGGGCAGCGGCTGGCAGGTTCCCTCCTCGGGCGCCTCCGGGTAGCCGTCGCTGCCGGTGAAATATGCCGAGTTCGGGTTGAGGTTGCCGCTGGCGGTATAGACCTGGTCGCGGTTGCTGCGCATGATCTCCAGCATCTCGTTGGCGAGCATGGCGGCGCTGCTGCGCTGCACCGAGTCCTGGGTGTACTGCACCGTGCGCCCCTGCATGGCGACCATGCCCAGCACGCCGATGCAGATCAGCAGCAGAGCAACCAGCACTTCGATCAGGCTGAAGCCAGAGGATTGCCTGCGAACGTCATTCATGATCCGCAACTCCCAAGTGCTTCACCTTCGTCCGACGTGCCCCGGGGCCAGACTCTGACCTGCCCAGCCACGCTGACGGTCAGTTGATAGCCGGTGGCGGCGTCACCGTCCTGGCAGATGTAGATACTGGTGTTGGCGGAGGCGGTGCCGTTCGGATAGAAGGTCACCGAGGCAGTGGCCGGCAGGATGCTGAGGGCGCTTTGCTGGCTATCCAGTTGGCGAAGGGCGGTATTGCCCTGGCTGACTGTCCAGGCTCCGCTGCTGGCTGCCGCAGTGATGTCGACATTGCGCGTCACCGCCTCGGCGCGGGCGTATTGCAGCAGGGAGGCGAGTTCGCTGGCGGCGCTCTGAGTCCGGTTGGTCTTGATCAGGTAGCTGAAACTGGGCAACGCGATGCTGACGAATATCACCAGCAGCGCTACCACGATCATCAACTCGATCAAAGTGAACCCCGCCATTTTCTGGGGGCGCGACATGGCGCATTCCTCCTGTTTACCTTGAGGGAAATGCTGCCTATTTGTGTGGGAAATGTCCCTTTTTGTTGGATGGCCGATACAAATCGCGCGATGTCCGGTCATGCCCGGCGGTCATCTGTGACCTCAGTCGCAGAGCGGTTGTGTACTGGTCAGCGTGGGCAGAGGCTGGCGCTGGGGGCGCTTTCGGTGCGGATGCGGCCGCTGCGGTTGATCACGATCTGGTGGCTGGTGGCGTGCCGGGAGCAGACCTTCAGGTGGCCGGCATGGAAGGCGCCGTTGGGGCGGATGGCGTGGCCCTGGGGGCGGTAGTGGATGTAGTGGCGGGAGGTGCTGTCCGGGCGTATTTCCACGTCTTCCAGGGCCGGGTGCAGGCGCAGCGGGGGCTCGCCGGGTTGCGGCCGGCCGTCGTTGTCGTCGTCGTGGAACAGCGCCCAGCCGTTGGCCCAGTCGCCTTCGTGGGCCGCGACGCTGACCGGGCGGCCGGTGAAGACCGCGGTTTGCCGGGCATGGCTCAGGGCACCGCGCAGGCTGTGCAGGGCGACCAGGCTGCGCTGGGACTGGAGCAGGTTGTCGAAGGCCGGTACGGCCAGGCTGGCGACCAGCCAGAGCAGGAGGATCGAGAGCAGTGCTTCCAGCAGGCTGAATCCGCGATTCTTTTGCATGGTGCCATCCCTGGCGCTATCCCACCGTCGCAGTATCGGGCCTTGGGCGCTCTGCCTGGGCCCAGGGTGTTGCGCGTCGCTTCCGGCGAAGGTGTAGGGCGCTTCGCTTTGGCGGGGTTGGTATAGTGGCGCGCCGGATGACCGTCCGGTTTCCTGTCGGTTCGAGGTGCAGCGGTATGTCGGATGTTCTGCTTGTCGGTGGTGGCGTTGTCGGGCTGTTGAGCGCCTGGACCCTGGGGCGCGAAGGGTTGCGGGTGACCCTCGTCGAGCGTGGCGAGACCGGGCGCGAGGCCTCCTGGGCCGGCGGCGGCATCGTTTCCCCGCTCTACCCCTGGCGCTACAGCCGGGCGGTGGCGAACCTGGCGCACTGGTCGCAGGACTTCTACCCGGCGCTGGGCCAGCAACTCCTGGAGGACACCGGCGTCGACCCCGAGGTGCACGTCACCGGCCTCTACTGGCTGGACCTGGACGACCAGGCCGAGGCCCTGGCCTGGGCCCGCGCCAACGCTCGCCCGCTGCGGGAGGTGGATATCTCGGCGGTCCACGATGCCGTTCCCGCGCTGGGGGCCGGTTTCCGGAAAGCGGTCCACATGCCGGGCGTGGCCAACGTGCGCAACCCGCGGCTGGCGCGTTCGCTGCGCGAGGCGTTGCGGCGCATGCCGAACGTCGAGGTGCGGGAAGCTTGCGAGGTCAGCGGCTTCATTCATGAGCAGGGTGCCATTCGCGGTGTGCGTTGCGCCGCCGGCGAACTGCGGGCCGAGACGACCGTGCTGGCGGCCGGCGCCTGGAGCGGCGAGCTGCTGGCCAGCCTGGGCCTGGAGCTGCCGGTCGCGCCGGTGAAGGGGCAGATGATCCTCTACAAGTGCGCGGCGGATTTTCTTTCCAGCATGGTGCTGGCCAAGGGGCGCTATGCCATTCCCCGGCGCGACGGCCATATCCTGGTGGGTAGCACCCTGGAGCACGCCGGGTTCGACAAGACGCCCACGGACGAGGCCCTGGCCAGCCTGCGCGCTTCCGCCGAGGAGCTGCTGCCGGCCCTTGCCGGGCAAGCACCGGTGGGGCACTGGGCGGGGTTGCGGCCGGGCTCGCCCGAGGGCATTCCCTTCATCGGCCAGGTGCCGGGGCGCGAGGGGCTGTGGCTGAACACCGGGCACTACCGCAACGGCCTGGTGCTGGCGCCGGCTTCCTGCCGCCTGCTGGCAGACCTGATGCTGAAGCGCGAGCCGATCATCGAGGCGCAGCCCTATGCACCAGCAGGGCGCCTGGTGGCGACGCCGCTGGCCTGATACGTACGTCATGGGTGGGATTTGCGTAGGGCGAATAACCGTTCGCGGTTATCCGCCGTTTATCCCATGTGATAGCCAGCGCCAAGGTCAAGCTTGGAGCCGCCTGGGGTCAGCGCCCACGCCAAGGTCGAATCCCGAGCCGGCCGGGGAGCGAGGTTAAACGGCGGATAACGTGGAACGTTATCCGCCCTACGTCATGGGTGGGTTCTGCCCGGGCACTTGATCAATCGATACCGAGCTTCTTCAGCCGGTAGCGCATGGAGCGGAAGGTCAGGCCCAGGCGCTGGGCGGCGGCGGTGCGGTTCCAGCGGGTTTCTTCCAGGGCCTGCATGATCAGCTTGCGCTCGATCTCTTCGAGGTAGTCCTCGAGGTTGTCGATCTGCGCCAGGCTGGCCTCGCCGGCTTCGCTGTTGCCGGTGGCCTCGGCGAAGCGCAGGTCCTGGGGCTGGATGACGTCGTCCTCGCACAGGGTGTAGGCGCGCTCGAGCATGTTCTCCAGTTCGCGCACGTTGCCCGGGAAGCGGTAGCTCTTCAGCTTCTCCAGGGCGTCGGCGCTGACCTGGGCCGCCGCCAGGCCGCTGTCGCTGGCCAGGCGCTTGAGCACGCGTTCGGTGAGCAGCGGGATGTCCTCGCGGCGCTCGCGCAGCGGCGGCACGCGCAGCTCGATGACGTTCAGGCGGTAGTAGAGGTCCTGGCGGAAGCGGCCGGCGGCGACTTCCGCGGCCAGGTCCTTGTGGGTGGCGCAGAGGATGCGCACGTCCACCGCCACTTCCTGCTGGCCGCCCACCGCGCGCACGGCCTTCTCCTGGATGGCGCGCAGCAGTTTCACCTGCATCGGCAATGGCAGGTCGGCCACCTCGTCGAGGAACAGGGTGCCGCCGTTGGCGGCCTGGAACAGGCCCTGCTTGTCCTCGACCGCGCCGGTGAAGCTGCCTTTCTTGTGCCCGAAGAATTCGCTTTCCATCAGCTCGGAGGGGATGGCGCCGCAGTTCACCGGGACGAAGGCCACTTCGCTGCGCGGGCCCTGCTCGTGGATCAGCCGGGCCACCAGCTCCTTGCCGCTGCCGGATTCGCCGCTGATGTAGACCGGCGCCTGGCTGCGCGCCAGCTTGGCGATCTGGTTGCGCATCTGCCGCATCGGCGGCGAATCGCCGAGCAGGCGGTTGTCCACCGGCGCATCCTCCGCGCCCGGCGAGCGCAGGCGCAGGGCCGTGGCCACCAGTTCGCGCAGGCGGCCGAGGTCCACCGGCTTGGTGAGGAAGTCGAAGGCGCCGGCCTTGAGCGCGTTGACCGCGGTGTCCAGGCTGCCGAAGGCGGTGATCATGGCCACCGGCACCTGGGGATGGCGCTGCTGGATGTGCTGCACCAGGTCCATGCCGGTGCCGTCGGGCAGGCGCATGTCGGTCAGGCACAGGTCGAAGGGTTCGCGGGCCAGGTATTCCTTGGCTTCCTTGACGTTGCGGGCGCTGCGGGTGTCCAGCTTCATGCGGCCGAGGGTGATTTCCAGCAGCTCGCGGATATCCGGTTCGTCGTCGACGATCAGGGCTTTTTGCCGGCTCATGCTCTTTTCTGTCAGCTCTGCTTGCGCGGGTGGGCGAAGGTGATGCGGAAGCCGCCACCGCCTTCGTCGCGGTTCTTGAAGTCGATGCGGGCCTGGTTGCTTTCGCACAGCTCGCGGGAAATGTACAGGCCCAGCCCGGTGCCCTTGCTCTCGGTGGTGAAGAAGGGCTCGAACAGCTTGCCCAGCTGCTCCGGGGCGATGCCGGGGCCGTCGTCGAGCACCTCCAGCACCGGCAGGTCGCTGTCCTTGTCGCGGAACAGGTTCAGCCACACCTGGCCGCTGCCGTTCTGCCTCGCACTGTACCGTAACCCATTCTGCACCAGGTTACCCAGCACCTGGGTGAGCTGGCTGGGGTCCATGCGCGTCTGGATCTCGCCGCCGCCCAGTTGCAGGTGGATCTGCTGGTCGCCGCGCAGGCCTTCGCGCTGCTCGTCGGTGAAGCGTTGCAGCCACTGCTTGAGGTCCAGCTGCTGCGGTTCGGCCTGGCGCCGCCGCGACAGCTGCAGGACGTTCTCGATCACCAGGTTCATGCGCCGCGACTGGTCCTGGATGATCTGCGTCAGGCGCCGGTCGGGGGCGTCAAGCGCGTCTGACTCCTGCAGCAGTTGCGCGGCGTGGCTGATGGCCCCCAGCGGGTTGCGGATCTCGTGGGCGATGCCGGCGGTCAGCCGGCCCAGGGCCGCCAGCTTGAGTTGCTGGGCCTGCTGGGCGATCTGCGAGATGTCCTCGAGGAACACCAGGGTGTGCTGCTCTTCGCCGCGGCGCAGGGGGATGAAGCTCGGCTGCAGCATGGGGCCGCCTTCGGGCGCCTGCAGGCTCGGCGGGCGCAGCGAGGGGTTCTGTACCCACTGCTGCAGGCTTTCGAGCAGTTCCGGGCATTGCGCGGTGGCGAGCTTGCCTTCCAGGTCCGGCTGGGCCAGCAGGCCCAGGGCGCTCTGGTTGGCCAGCAGCACCCGGTGCCGGCTGTCCAGCACCAGGATGCCGGTGCGCATGCGCTGCAGGATGAGGGCGTTGAGTTCCTCGAGGTTGGCCACGGTGGTGGCGCGTTCCTCGGCCAGGTGCTCGGTGAGTTGCTGGCGCCGTGCCAGCCCCTGCAGCAGCAGGGCGGCGGCGAAGCTCAGGGCGCCCAGGCTGCCGGCCTGGACGTAGTGGTTGATCGCCGTGGGCTGGCTGAGGCTGAGGTAGAAGGTCAGGTAGATCATGCCGATGGCGGCGACGGCGGCGATCAGCAGGCCGATGCGCCCGCGCAGCAGGATGTTGGCGATGCCCACCGCCACCACCAGCAGGTTGCCGATGCCGCTGGGCACGCCGCCGGCGGCGTAGAACAGGCCGCACAGCGCGAGGATGTCGAACAGCGCCAGCAGGAAGATCGGCAGCAGCTGGCGCGGCGTCGGCATCAGCACGGCGATCAGGATGTTGACGATCAGGTAGCTCCAGCAACTGGCATGGAACAGCGCGGACTGGCCGACGTTGAGCACCCGGTCGTCGAGGTCGCTGGAGATCAGCAGCACCAGCAGCAGGCCGATGCTCAGGCGGTACAGGTGGTACAGGCGGAGGATGCGCTGCCCCTGCTGGCCGCTGATGGGGATGGCCCTAGCCATGCCGCTGGCTGTCCTGCTGTAGGTGGGCCTGGCTGCAATACCAGCGCTGCTCGTGCTGCAACGCCTTGGCGCGCGGCACGTGCACGCCGCACTGGGCGCAGCGCACCATGGGCTCGGCCTGGTCGTCCGGCGGCGCCTGGGGCGGGCGTTGCGGGCGGGTGGCCTTGCGCCACAGCCACCAGATCAGGGCGATGAGGAGGATCCAGAACAGCAGGCGGACCATGGCGTTCCCTTTTGTCTCGAAGAGCCGCAGTTTATCCGAGCCACCACGGCGTACAAGTCGCGCTGCCCGCTACTGTGCGGAGGATCCGTGCGGGCATGAAAAAGGGAGGCCGGAGCCTCCCTCTGCATGGCGGGTCGATCAGTCGACCAGGCCGAAGGTCAGGTAGTGCCACCAGGAGTGGCTCTTCTTGCCGCTGGTGTCGGGCTTCTCGACTTCCTCGTCCTGGTGCTCCGGCTGCAGTTCCCGCGGGATCTGCTGGCGGGCATCCTCGTACTGGCGCATCACGTCCTTGCTCGCCTGGGTTTCCATCTGCGGCGGCGCGGTGTTGGAGTCGATCAGGCCGAGGGTGGCCTTGGCCAGCCAGGAGCGGCTGCTGTCGTCGTCCTCGCGGGGTACGAACTGGCCGTCCTTCAGGCTGGGGTTGTCCGGGTAGTTGAGCTTGAGGGTCTGCAGGCTGCTGTCGGCCAGGTCGTTCAGGCCCAGGCGCTGGTAGGCCTCGGTCATGATCGCCAGGCCATCGCCGACGGCCGGGGTCTCCTGGAAGTTCTCCACCACGTAGCGGCCACGGTTGGCGGCGGCCACGTAGGCCTTGCGCTTGAGGTAGTAGTGGCCGACGTGCACTTCGTAGGCCGCCAGCAGGTTGCGCAGGTAGACCATGCGCGCCTTGGCGTCCGGGGCGTAGCGGCTGTTGGGGAAGCGGCTGGTGAGCTGGGCGAACTCGTTGAAGGAGTCGCGCGCCGCACCCGGGTCGCGCTTGGTCAGGTCCAGCGGCAGGAAGCGCGCCATCAGGCCGCGGTCCTGGTCGAAGGAGGCCAGGCCCTTCATGTAGTAGGCGTAGTCGACGTTCGGGTGCTGCGGGTGCAGGCGGATGAAGCGTTCCGCCGCCGAACGCGCGGCTTCCGGCTCGGCGTTCTTGTAGTTGGCGTAGATCAGCTCCAGCTGCGCCTGCTCGGCGTAGCGGCCGAACGGGTAGCGGGACTCCAGCGCCTTCAGCTTGTTGATGGCGTTGGTGTAGCTGTTGTTGCCGAGGTCTTCCTGCGCCTGCTGGTACAGCTGGCTCTCGCTCAGGTTCTCGTCGACCTTGTCGCCCTTGGACGAGCAGGCGGAGACCAAGACGAGGGTGGCGATCAGCAGCAGGTGTTTCACTTGCATGGCGGCTTGCGTCCCTGGACGGTCGGCTGTCGCGGCCGCATCCGTCTGTTATGATTGGCGCCCCAGGCGAACCCCTGGGACAAAGGCCCCGTATTTAACCACAGCGTGCCGCCCACCAAAAGGTGGCGCGCCTACTGTGTCCCATCATGTCCGATCTCATCCAACTGGCGGCAGAAGTGCCGTTCGACCTGGGCGGCCAACGCCTCGACCAGGTCGCCGCACAACTCTTCCCCGAACACTCCCGCTCGCGCCTGGCCGGCTGGATCAAGGACGGCCACCTGACCGTCGACGGCGCCGTGCTGCGCCCGAAGGACATCATCCACGCTGGCTCGCGCCTGGCGCTGGAGGTGCAACTGGAGGCCCAGGGCGAGTGGAAGGCCCAGGACATCGAGCTGGACATCGTCTTCGAGGACGAGCACATCCTGGTGCTCGACAAGCCCGCGGGGCTGGTGGTCCACCCGGCCGCCGGGCACCAGGACGGCACCCTGCTCAATGCCCTGCTGCACCACGTGCCGCACCTGGCCAACGTGCCGCGCGCCGGCATCGTGCACCGCCTGGACAAGGACACCACCGGCCTGATGGTGGTGGCCAAGACCCTGGAAGCCCACACCAACCTGGTCGCCCAGTTGCAGGCGCGCAGCGTCAGCCGCGTGTACGAGGCCATAGTGGTGGGGGTGATAGTCGCCGGCGGCACGATCGACGCGCCCATCAGCCGCCATGGCGTGATGCGCCAGAAGATGGCGGTGGTGCCCACCGGCAAGCAGGCGATCAGCCATTACCGGGTGCTGGAGCGCTTCCGCTCGCACACCCACACCCGGGTGAAGCTGGAGACCGGCCGCACCCACCAGATCCGCGTGCATATGTCGCACATCGGCTTCCCGCTGGTGGGCGACCCGGTCTACGGCGGGCGTTTCCGCATTCCGCCGGGGGCCAGCCCGACCCTGGTCGAGTCGCTGCGCGACTTCCCGCGCCAGGCTCTGCATGCGCGCTTCCTGGAACTGGACCACCCGGCCAGCGGCGAGCGCATGAAGTGGGAGTCGCCGCTGCCCGACGACTTCACCTGGCTGCTCAGCCTGTTGCGCCAGGACAACGAGTCCTTCGTATGACCACGCCCTGGCTCGTCCCCGACTGGCCGGCCCCGGCCAACGTGCGCGCCTGCGTCAGCACCCGCGCCGGCGGGGTGAGCCAGGCGCCGTTCGACAGCTTCAACCTCGGCGACCACGTCGGCGACGAGCCGGCCGCGGTGGCCGAGAACCGCCACCGCCTGGAGCAGGCGCAGGGTTGCCGGCCGGCCTGGCTGAGCCAGGTGCACGGCATCGAGGTGGTGGAAGCCGACCCGTCCCGCGTCGCGACCGCCGACGGCAACTGGAGCGCCACGCCGGGCATCGCCTGCGCGGTGCTCACCGCCGATTGCCTGCCGGCGCTGTTCTGCGACCGCGCCGGTACCCGCGTGGCGGCGGCCCATGCCGGCTGGCGCGGGCTGGCCGGCGGCGTGCTGGAGGCCACCCTGGACAAGCTGGCGGTGCCGCCGGAGGACGTGCTGGTCTGGCTCGGCCCGGCCATCGGCCCGCAGGCCTTCGAGGTCGGCCCCGAGGTGCGCGAAGCCTTCCTCGCCGACCACGCCGAGGCCGCGGCGGCCTTCGTGCCCAGCGCCAATGCCGGCCGCTACATGGCCGACATCTACCAGCTGGCGCGCATCCGCCTGGCCGCGCGGGGCGTCAGCGCCGTCTACGGCGGTGGCCTGTGCACCTTCAGTGACACCGAGCGCTTCTATTCCTACCGCCGCAATCCGCGCACCGGCCGCCAGGCCAGCCTGGTGTGGTTGGCCTGACTCTGTAGGTCCCGATCTTCGTAGGAGCGAGCTTGCTCGCGAACAGGCTCCGCAGCGGGGCCCATTCGCGAGCAAGCTCGCTCCTACACAATCCCCGCCTACGCCGTTCCCCCTGCGAATGCCGCTGCCGTGGTGGCCCTACGCCGGCACGAACTGACCGGCGTCATGGCCAAATGGCTTGAAGCAGCCAAAATCGACCTTATCTAACTGGCATCCCGGCGGGTTGTTTCTTCACCAGGGGCAGGTATCGCTCCGACCCGCTATCTAGAAGGAAGGACGAACTCCATGCGAATCGACCGTTTGACCAGCAAGCTGCAACTGGCGCTGTCCGATGCCCAGTCCCTGGCCGTTGGCCACGATCACCCGGCCATCGAGCCGGTGCACCTGCTCTCTGCCCTGCTCGAACAGCAGGGCGGTTCCATCAAGCCCCTGCTGATGCAGGTCGGCTTCGATATCCCGGCCCTGCGCGCGGCCCTGAACAAGGAGCTGGACGCGCTGCCGAAGATCCAGAACCCCACGGGCGACGTGAACCTCTCGCAGGACCTGGCGCGCCTGCTCAACCAGGCCGACCGCCTCGCCCAGCAGAAGGGCGACCAGTTCATCTCCAGCGAGCTGGTGCTGCTCGCCGCCCTGGACGACAACGCCAAGCTCGGCAAGCTGCTGCTCGGCCAGGGCGTGTCGAAGAAGGCCCTGGAGAACGCGGTGAACAACCTGCGCGGCGGCGAGGCGGTCAACGACCCCAACGCCGAGGAATCGCGCCAGGCCCTGGACAAGTACACCGTGGACATGACCAAGCGCGCCGAGGACGGCAAGCTCGACCCGGTGATCGGCCGTGACGACGAGATCCGCCGGACCATCCAGGTCCTGCAGCGGCGCACCAAGAACAACCCGGTGCTGATCGGCGAGCCCGGCGTGGGCAAGACCGCCATCGTCGAGGGCCTGGCCCAGCGCATCGTCAACGGCGAAGTGCCCGACGGCCTCAAGGACAAGCGCCTGCTGGCCCTGGACATGGGCGCGCTGATCGCCGGCGCCAAGTTCCGCGGCGAGTTCGAGGAGCGCCTGAAGGCGGTGCTCAACGAGCTGTCCAAGCAGGAGGGCCGGATCATCCTGTTCATCGACGAGTTGCACACCATGGTCGGCGCCGGCAAGGCCGAGGGCGCCATGGACGCCGGCAACATGCTCAAGCCGGCCCTGGCCCGCGGCGAGCTGCACTGCGTCGGCGCCACCACCCTGGACGAGTACCGCCAGTACATCGAGAAGGACGCGGCGCTGGAGCGGCGCTTCCAGAAGGTGCTGGTGGACGAGCCCAGCGAGGAAGACACCATTGCCATCCTGCGCGGCCTGAAGGAGCGCTACGAGGTGCACCACGGGGTGACCATCACCGACGGCGCCATCATTGCCGCGGCCAAGCTGTCGCACCGCTACATCACCGACCGCCAGTTGCCGGACAAGGCCATCGACCTGATCGACGAGGCGGCCAGCCGCATCCGCATGGAGATCGACTCCAAGCCGGAGGAGCTGGACCGCCTGGACCGCCGCCTGATCCAGCTGAAGATCGAGCGCGAGGCGCTGAAGAAGGAAGACGACGAGGCCACCAAGAAACGCCTGGCCAAGCTGGAAGAAGACATCGCCAAGCTCGAGCGCGAATACGCCGACCTGGAAGAGATCTGGAAGTCGGAGAAGGCCGAGGTGCAAGGCTCGGCGCAGATCCAGCAGAAGATCGAGCAGGCCAGGACCGAGCTGGAGCTGGCCCGCCGCAAGGGCGACCTCAACCGCATGGCCGAGCTGCAGTACGGGGTGATCCCCGACCTTGAGCGCAGCCTGCAGATGGTCGACCAGCACGGCAAG
Organism: Pseudomonas sp. JH-2; assembly: GCF_036231725.1. Taxonomy (NCBI): domain Bacteria; kingdom Pseudomonadati; phylum Pseudomonadota; class Gammaproteobacteria; order Pseudomonadales; family Pseudomonadaceae; genus Pseudomonas; species Pseudomonas sp. JH-2. The sequence continues at coordinate 140,834 of NZ_JAZAQP010000003.1, forward strand.
CCGGAGAACCAGCTGCTGCGCAACAAGGTGACCGACGAGGAAATCGCCGAGGTCGTGTCCAAGTGGACCGGCATCCCGGTGTCGAAGATGCTCGAAGGCGAGCGCGAGAAGCTGCTGCGCATGGAAGACGAGCTGCACAAGCGCGTCATCGGCCAGCACGAGGCGGTGGTCGCGGTATCCAACGCCGTGCGCCGTTCCCGCGCCGGCCTGGCCGACCCCAACCGGCCCAGCGGTTCCTTCCTGTTCCTCGGCCCGACCGGGGTGGGCAAGACCGAGCTGTGCAAGGCCCTTGCCGAGTTCCTCTTCGACACCGAGGAAGCGCTGGTGCGCATCGACATGTCGGAGTTCATGGAGAAACACTCGGTGGCCCGCCTGATCGGCGCCCCGCCGGGCTACGTCGGCTACGAGGAAGGCGGCTACCTGACCGAGGCCGTGCGCCGCAAGCCGTACTCGGTGGTGCTGCTGGACGAGGTGGAGAAAGCCCACCCGGACGTCTTCAACATCCTCCTGCAGGTGCTCGAAGACGGCCGCCTGACCGACAGCCATGGCCGTACCGTGGACTTCCGCAACACTGTGGTGGTGATGACCTCCAACCTCGGTTCGGCGCAGATCCAGGAACTGGTCGGCGACCGCGAGGCGCAGCACGCGGCAGTGATGGACGCGGTGAACGCGCACTTCCGTCCGGAGTTCATCAACCGGATCGACGAGGTGGTGGTGTTCGAGCCGCTGGCCCGCGAGCAGATCGCCGGCATCGCCGAGATCCAGATGGGCCGCCTGCGCAAGCGCCTGGCCGAGCGCGAGCTGAGCCTGGAGCTGAGCACGGAGGCGATGGACAAGCTGATCGCCGTCGGCTTCGACCCGGTGTACGGCGCCCGCCCGCTCAAGCGCGCGATCCAGCGCTGGATCGAGAACCCGCTGGCGCAGCTGATCCTGGCCGGCAAGTTCCTCCCCGGCGCGAAGATCCACGCCAAGGTGGAGGACGACGAGATCGTCTTCGCCTGACCTCGGTAGCTGTGAAAAAGCCCCGCGTTGCGGGGCTTTTTCTTTTTTGCTTTTTGCTTTTGTAGGAGCGAGCTTGCTCGCGAACAGCGTTCTGCTGGTCAGGTTCGGTGCATGTCCTGAAGAACGCCCTCTCCCTAACCCTCGGCTGCGCGCCCTGCCCTGAAGGGAGAGGGGACCGTTGGGCAGGCGCTGGTGTTCTGGAGTCAGCCGGCAATGCCAAAAGCTGCCGGCTGGAACCAGGCCTTCTCTCGGCACGGACAAGCCCCCTCTCCCTTCAGGGAGAGGGCTGGGGAGAGGGGGCGGAGTAAACCTGAAGCACCTGCGCTACCGGCGGCTGCCATTCGTGAGCAAGCTCGCTCCTACGAGGAGCTCACCAAGTGATGGGATATCGGAGGATGGTTCGCATAGCGCGAAGCGCCCTCAGAGATGCGCGATCAGCTCTTCCAGCGCCTTCGCCTGGTCGTCCGCCAGGTCGATGATGTGGAAGCCCGCCCAGTCCAGCTGGCCGTCGGCGCCCTTGCGGCTCCACAGGCAGTCGGCGCCCAGCGTTATCTCGCCTACCTCGTGCAGCGGTGGCAGGGGCACCAGGCGGCATTCCAGCACCGAGTCCGCCGCCGGCACGTCGACGCCACAGAGCATGAAGCCTTCGATGGACAGGTCGGCCAGGCGGCCGAGGCTGCGTCCGGTGTGGCGGTCGAAGACCTCGACCTTCAGGTCCGTGCGGTGCCGGTTGTGCTGGCGGCGTTCGTCCATCGCTTACTCCTCGGATGGGCTGTTGGGGCGCCCGGCAAAGCGCTGCAACATGCGGTAGATGGCACCCAGTGCGCGGTCGACCAGGGGCTGCTGTCCGGCCCCGGCCAGGCGTACCTTGCCCTGTTCCATCTCCAGTGCCAACTGGCCGATGGGTTTGACCGCGACGCGCTGCCCCAGGTGGTCGACGAACATATAGTTGCGCGTGGTGGGGCTGAACCAGGACAGCTTGAGGCGCCGTGGCGGCGTGCTGTCGGTGAACTCGAACCAGGTGCCGAACTCGATGCGGCGCAGCTCCTCCATGATCGCCCGGGCGCGGATGGACAGGCTTTCCTCGGTCTGCCGCTCGGCCACGGTTTCGCCGTCGAGCATCGCCCCCAGCGGGCTTTCCGGCAGTTCGGGGTGCAGCTTGGCGGCGATTTCAGGCTGCTGGGCCTGGATCGCGTGCTGGCAGGCGACCAGGTCCTGCAGCAGGCGGCGAATGCCGTCCTCATGGTAGCCGCCGAGCACTTCCAGGCCCTTGCGCAGGTCCTCCAGCAGCGCCGGGCGCAGGGCCTGCAGGCGCTCACGGCCGGCGCTGTCCTGCGGCGTGACGCTCCAGGCCAGTTGTTCGGCGATCTCGCAGGCGCGGCGCCATTCGTCGCTGTCGTCGCCGTTGCGCAGGAGGATGAAGGTCAGGGCGTCCGCCCAGCTGAGGTCGAGGAAGTTGCGCACCAGTTGCGGCAGCTCGCGCTCGGCGGTGGCCCGGCGGATGACCTCGATCGCCTGCTCGCGCGCGCCCAGCAGGCGGTCGCGGCCGCGGGCCGCCTCGGTGGCGCGGCGTTCGCGCAGTTCGGCCTTCTGGCGGATGTTGGCGATGTATTCGTTGAAGTCGCCGAGCAGCTCGTCGAACAGGCGCAGCTCGCCGGCGAAGTCCTGGATCACCCGCTCCACCACCCAGTGCATCTTCGCCAGCAGCCCGCGCTCCTCGCCGTCGCCGCCATACAGCGAGCCGGCCTGGGCCATGGCGTTGAGCAGGCGGCGGGCCGGGTGGTGGTGCTGGGTGAACAGCGCCTTGTCCAGCAGGGCCACCTTGAGGAAGGGGGTGTGCAGGTGCGAGAGGGTGGTCTTGCAGCTGTCCGGCAGGCTCTCGTCATCGAGGATGAAGTCGAAGACCATGCCCACCAGGTCGATGACGTCGGCTTCCTGGTCGGTCAGCTTGTTCTGCCCGGGGTGGTCGCTGCTGGCCTCCAGTTGTTGGTGCAGCTCTTCCTTGAACTGCTGCACCGCCTGGGGCTGGCGGATGCGCCGGGCGAGGTCCTGGGCGGAGATGCGCTGCAGGCGGTTGAGCGCGTCGAGCAGTTCCCCGGCGCTGTAGGTGCGGGTGGCGCTGCGTGGCGTCAGGCGGACGATGCTGTCGCTGTTGCCGAAGTTGTCCAGGCCGCGCCGCCGGTGTTCGGCGAGCAGGGCATTGAGGCCGCCGTAGAGGGCCTGCTGGTCGCTGGGCGGGTAGGGCGGCAGCTCGCTGAAGTCCAGCGGCGGCGCCTCGGTTGTGCTGGAGGCGCCCGGAGCGCCCTGGGGCTGCGTGGCATTGCCGCCGGCGGCACCTGTCGGCGGCGTTGGCGTGGCCTGCCCGGGGGCCTGTGATGCCGGGCGTGGTGCCGGGTGCGAGCCCTGCTGGGGGCGGTAGCGCAGGTTGGGCAGGATGCCGGCCTCGGTCAGGCGCCGGTTCAGCTGTTCATAGAGAGGCGGCAGGTTGCGCATCACCTGCTGGTCGAACAATACATAGAGCACGGTCTTGATGCGCAGGGCGAAGCGGCTTTCCGCGAGCATCTCGCGGAAGCACTGGGCGATGGCCTGGGGCCCGAAGGGGTTGCTGTCCTCGGCCAGCTTGCTGCCGTTGTTGAGCAGGGCCAGGCGCTGGTCCAGGGCGAACAGGGACTGCGCGCACTGCGCCTTGACCTGGTTCACCATGTTGGTAACGAGCAGGGTTTCCTCGTATTCCTCGTTGCCGACCAGGGACAACTGCTCGACGTCCAGCTCCTCCAGGTGCGCCCGGGAGGGCAGGGTGCCCTGCATGAAGTCGCTCAGGCCCTTGGCGAAACGCTGGTGGTAGAGGCGCTCGAGGGTGGGGCGCTGGCGGCGGATCTCGCGCATGCTGTCGAAGAACAACGCCTGCACCTGGTTGTTCTCGGCTTTCTCGGCGCATTCGAAGAGGGTGTCGTCGACCTGTGCGAAGACCGCACCCAAGAGCTCTGCCAGGTGGTTCATCGCCAATTGCCGGCAGCCCTGTACCAGTTCGCCGAAGCGTGGCTGGATGGCCCGGCTGGCGACGTTGGGAGACGGCGGGGTGTCCTTCGAACTCATGGGCGATCCTGTCCGTGATCTCATCGCCTGCGGGCGAGGCAACTTGGGTTTTATGCAGATATAGCAATCTGCCTGCCGGCCTGCAAAGAAAAAGAAGAAAAACTTTTTGGATCAGAGGGTTGACAGTCCGTTCGAGACCCGTAAAATGGCGCGCCTCTGATACGGGAAACGGCGAAAGCCGAAACGTAGAAGGGATTGGAAGGCTCGTCGTTCCGCGATAGCTCAGTCGGTAGAGCAAGTGACTGTTAATCACTGGGTCCCTGGTTCGAGTCCAGGTCGCGGAGCCAACTTCCAAGCGGGGTATAGCGCAGTCCGGTAGCGCGCCTGCTTTGGGAGCAGGATGTCGGGAGTTCGAATCTCTCTACCCCGACCATATCGAGGGTCGTTAGCTCAGTCGGTAGAGCAGTTGGCTTTTAACCAATTGGTCGTAGGTTCGAATCCTACACGACCCACCATCTTCCAGCCGATCGCTTAGGCGAACGGCAACGAAAAGCCCGCGGTCTCGTCGAGATCGCGGGTTTTTTCGTTTCATGGCTGTGGCATTCGAGGCGGTAGGCGGGGCTTGCTCGATTTCGTAGGAGCGAGCTTGCTCGCGAACCGGCCGGTGACGTCTGCGCTCGGGGTCAACTCCGCTCCCGCTCCCTAACCCTCGGCTGCGCGCCCCGCCCTGAAGGGAGAGGGGACCGTTGGGCAGGGGTTGGTGCTGTGGCGTTAGCCGGTTATCAGGCAATTTCCGGCTGAAACCATTCCCTATCTCGGCACGGACAAGCTCCCTCTCCCTTCAGGGAGAGGGCTGGGGAGAGGGTAAGGAGCCAGACCGAAACAATGCAGCCACCGGTGAGCACGGTTCGCGAGCAAGCTCGCTCCTACGAAAAGCCGAGCCATTCGTAATGAGGCTGTCATTTCGCCGGGCTAATGTTTTTCGCCGTTTGTACTCATCGCGAAATCAGTCATATCCGGCCGATTTTTGCCCAGTCAAAAACGGCCATCCCGTCAGAATCTGAAACGCTTTTCCCCCTCGAACCGCTTGATGCGGCGATGTGTCGCACTCTGCGCAGGGCATCTGCGAGCACATTTTCAATCGGCTTGATCGGCGTCATTTCCAGACTGGCGAAGCTGTTCTAGGGCGTCTTCCAAGGGGCGCTCCCGATGCGGCTGGATGCCGCGCCAGGCGGGGCATCCAGGCATCTTGACGATGGCGTTCGGAAGGCGCCGGAAAGCGATTTTCCAACCTTGCATTTCCTGCGGGAATTGATCGTTTTTCGAGCAGCCACGGCAGCCATTCTTAACCCTGGCGAGAAAATGTCTTGTTAAAAATGAAGGGGCGGGGCCTTGCCAGTGGTTTCTGAAATGTCTTGTAATATCGCCCGCCCATTCCTGACCCCATAGCGCCTCGGTTCCAGCGTCGCAGAACCTTGGCAGGCACTCGCCGCAGGCGGTGCTGGAATAACAACGAGGGGCTGACTGTGGTGGGTTTCTGCTCAACGACGAGTAGGGCAATCCGCTCGTGAACAGGTATCGGCCAGGCAGGCTTCCCAAGGGAGCGGCAGGGCAGGTGCCAACACGCTGAATAACACGGAACGAATCAGCACACGGATCGGTTTCGCTACGCGAAAGCCGGGCTGGGTTCCTTTTGCCTTGTTTTCTTGCAGCGCCGATTCGCTACCCCATGGATCCACCAAGACGTCTCGCCTCGGAAGGCGCGGCGGGCAGTTCGTCGAGCATGAACCCTGCGTGGGTAAATCTCATGGGCGGTGTAGCTATGTTCATCCATTAAGGCCGCAAGATGAAAATAGACCAGTACTCTGGATACCTGAAGAGATTGTCCTTGCTGCTCCCGCTGCTCTCCCTGGGCGGTTGCAACATGGTCCTGTTCGACCCCAAGGGGCAGATCGGTGCTGACGAGAAGTCGCTGATCATCACCTGTACCCTGCTGATGCTGCTCGTGGTGGTGCCGGTGATCGTCATGACCCTGGCATTCGCCTGGAAGTACCGCGCTTCCAACACCAAGGCCACCTACATGCCCGACTGGGCGCACTCCACCCGCATCGAAGTGGTGGTGTGGCTGGTGCCCTGCATCATCATCGCCATCCTCGGCTGGCTGACCTGGGAATCCACCCACAAGCTGGACCCCTACCGCCCGCTGGATTCCGACGTCAAGCCGATCACCATCCAGGCCGTCTCGCTGGACTGGAAATGGCTGTTCATCTACCCGGAGCAGGGCATCGCGACCGTCAACGAGATCGCCTTCCCGAAAGACACCCCGGTGAACTTCCAGATCACCTCGGACACCGTGATGAACTCCTTCTTCATCCCGCAGCTGGGTAGCCAGATCTACTCGATGACCGGGATGCTGACCAAGCTGCACCTGATCGCCAACGAAGAAGGCGTGTTCGACGGCATCTCCGCGAACTACAGCGGCGCCGGCTTCTCCGGCATGAAGTTCAAGGCCATCGCCACTTCCGAGCAGGGCTTCCAGGACTGGGTCGCCAAGGTCAAGTCCGCCCAGGCCGGCCTCACCGAGGAAGGCTTCCCCGCGCTGGCCAAGCCGAGCGAGAACGTGCCGGCCACCTACTTCTCCTCGGTCACCCCGGACCTGTTCCAGCACATCCTGACCAAGCACGAGCGTGCCGGTCTGGCCATGGGCAAGGGCAAGGCTGAGCACGCCGAAGGCGAAGCAGAATCGCAATCCAATCCGAGTATCCAGGAGTAACCGCGCAGATGTTCGGGAAACTGACTCTGTCGGCCGTGCCTTATCACGAGCCGATCATCATGGTCACGCTGGCGGTCGTTGCCCTGTTGGGCATCGGCGTCGTCGGCGCGGTCACCTACTACCGCAAGTGGACCTACCTGTGGACCGAATGGCTGACCTCCATCGACCACAAGAAAATCGGCGTGATGTACATCATCGTCGCCCTGATCATGCTGCTGCGCGGCTTCGCCGACGCCATCATGATGCGCGGCCAGCTGGCCCTGGCCGAAGGCGCCAACCACGGCTTCCTGCCGCCTGAGCACTACGACCAGATCTTCACCGCCCACGGCATGATCATGATCATCTTCATGGCCATGCCCTTCATGACCGGCCTGATGAACCTGGCGGTGCCGCTGCAGATCGGCGCCCGCGACGTGGCCTTCCCGTTCCTGAACTCCCTCAGCTTCTGGCTGCTGGTGGTCAGTGCGATGCTGGTCAACGTGTCCCTGGGCCTGGGCGAGTTCGCCCGTACCGGCTGGGTGGCCTACCCGCCGCTGTCCGAGCTGGCCTACAGCCCGGGCGTGGGTGTGGACTACTACATCTGGGCCTTGCAGATATCCGGCATGGGCACGCTGCTGACCGGCATCAACTTCCTGGTCACCGTGTTCAAGATGCGCACCCCGGGCATGAAGCTGATGCAGATGCCGATCTTCACCTGGACCTGCACCTTCGCCAACATCCTGATCGTCGCGTCCTTCCCGATCCTGACCGCGGCCCTGGGCCTGCTGTCGCTGGACCGCTACCTGGACATGCACTTCTTCACCAACGAGCTCGGCGGCAACGCCATGATGTACATCAACCTCTTCTGGGCCTGGGGCCATCCCGAGGTGTACATCCTGATCCTGCCGGCCTTCGGTATCTTCTCCGAAGTCACCGCCACCTTCGCCGGCAAGCGCATGTTCGGCTACACCTCGATGGTGTGGGCGAGCGCCGCGATCACCTTCCTCGGCTTCACCGTGTGGCTGCACCACTTCTTCACCATGGGTTCGGGCGGCGACGTCAACGGCTTCTTCGGCGTTGCGACCATGCTGATCTCCATCCCCACCGGGGTGAAGCTGTTCAACTGGCTGTTCACCATCTACCGTGGCCGCCTGCGCTTCGACACCCCGATCCTGTGGACCCTGGGCTTCATGGTCACCTTCACCATCGGTGGCATGACCGGCGTTCTGCTGGCCATCCCGGGTGCCGACTTCCTGCTGCACAACAGCCTGTTCCTGATCGCCCACTTCCACAACACCATCATCGGTGGCGCGGTGTTCGGCTACCTGGCCGGCTTCGCCTTCTGGTTCCCGAAAGCCTTCGGCTTCAAGCTGGACGAGAAGTGGGGCAAGCGTTCGTTCTGGTGCTGGCTGGTCGGCTTCTACATGGCCTTCATGCCGCTGTACATCCTCGGCTTCATGGGCATGACCCGTCGCCTGAACCACTACGACAACCCGCTGTGGAAGCCGTACCTGGTGGTGGCCTTCTTCGGCGCCGTGCTGATCCTGTTCGGCATCCTCAGCCAGCTGATCCAGCTGTTCGTCTCGATCAAGAACCGCAAGCAACTGGCCGACGTGACCGGCGACCCGTGGGGCGGCCGCACCCTGGAGTGGTCCACTTCCTCGCCGCCGCCGTACTACAACTTCGCCGAGCTGCCGGTGGTGCGTGACGTCGACGCCTTCCACGAAATGAAGCAGAACGGCCGCGCCTACCAGGCTCCGGCGTCCTACAAGCCGATCCACATGCCGAAGAACACCGCCGCTGGCTTCTCCATCGCGCTGTTCGCCTTCATCTTCGGCTTCGCTGCGATCTGGCACATCTGGTGGCTCGCGGGCATCGGCTTCGTCGGCATGATCGCCTCCGTCATCGTGCGCAGCTACGTCACCGACCTGGACTACTACGTCCAGCCGGACGAGATCGAGCGCATCGAGAACCGCCACTTCCAGCAACTCGCCAAACAGGTCTGATCCATGTCTACGGCAGTATTGAGCAAACACTCGGTCGCCCACGAAGCGGGGCATGACCACGATCACGAACACCACGACGCGGGTGGCATGACGGTCTTCGGCTTCTGGCTGTACCTGATGACCGACTGCATCCTGTTCGCCAGTGTCTTCGCCACCTACGCTGTGCTCGTCGGCCATACGGCCGGCGGCCCCAGCGGCAAGGACATCTTCGAACTGCCCTACGTGGCCGTCGAAACCGCGATCCTGCTGATCTCCAGCTGCACCTACGGCCTGGCCATGCTGGCCGCGCACAAGGGTGCCAAGGCCAAGGCCATCGCCTGGCTGGGCGTGACCTTCCTCTGCGGTGCCGCGTTCATCGCGATGGAAGTCAACGAGTTCCATCACCTGATCGTCGAAGGCTTCGGCCCGAGCCGCAGCGCCTTCCTGTCGTCCTTCTTCACCCTGGTCGGCATGCACGGCCTGCACGTGAGTGCCGGCCTGCTGTGGATGCTGGTGCTGATGGCGCAGATCGGCACTCGTGGCCTCACCGCGCAGAACAACACCCGGATGATGTGCCTGAGCCTGTTCTGGCACTTCCTGGACATCGTCTGGATCTGCGTATTCACAGTCGTCTACCTGATGGGGGCCGTGTAATGAGCGCCGCTGCACACGACAACCACGGCGCCGGCCACGGCAGCCTGGGTTCCTACGCAATCGGTTTCGTGCTGTCGATCATCCTCACCGCGATTCCGTTCTACATGGTCATGGACGGCGGTTTCACCCGCCACGCGACCATCCTCGCCATGGTCATCCTCGGCCTGGTGCAGGTGGTGGTGCACCTGGTGTGCTTCCTGCACATGAACATGTCCTCGGAAGGCCGCTGGAACGTGATGGCGTTCATCTTCACGCTGATCGTCATCCTGCTGGTGGTGGGCCTGTCGCTGTGGATCATCTTCAGCGCCGACACCCTGATGATGCCGATGGTGAACTGAGGCTGACGACGTGAAGCTGAAGCGTTATCTCCTGGTGACCAAGCCAGGCATCATCTTCGGCAACCTGATCGCCGTGGCGGGGGGCTTCTTCCTCGCCGCGCGCGGCAGTGTCGACCCGATGCTGCTGCTGGCGACGGTGGTCGGGCTGTCGCTGGTGGTGGCCAGTGGTTGCGTGCTGAACAACTGCATCGACCGTGACATCGACCGCCACATGGAGCGTACCCGCGGCCGCGTGACCGTGACCGGGCAGATCTCGCTGAAGGCCGCCCTGGCCCACGGCGTGGTGCTCGGCCTGGCGGGCTTCGGCCTGCTGGGGTGGAAGACCAACGTGCAGGCGACCCTGATGGCGGCGTTCGGCTTCGTCGTCTACGTCGGCTTCTACAGCCTCTGGCTCAAGCGCACGTCGATCTACGGCACCCTGGTGGGCAGCCTCTCCGGGGCCATGCCACCGGTGGTGGGCTACTGCGCCGCGGCCGGTCATTTCGACATGGGCGCCGCGGTGCTGCTGCTGATCTTCTGCCTGTGGCAGATGCCGCACTCCTACGCCATCGCCATCTTCCGCCTGAACGACTACAAGGCGGCAGGTATCCCGGTGTGGCCGGTGGCGCGCGGCATCGAGGCGACCAAGCGGCAGATCCTCTACTACGTGCTGGCCTTCGGCGCCGCCACCCTGCTGCTGACCGTGACCGGCTTCGCCGGCTACGGTTACCTGGTGGTGGCCCTGGCGGTCAGCGCCTGGTGGCTGTTCATCGCCGTCTCGGGCTTCCGCGCCGAAGACGATCGCCTGTGGGCGCGCAAGCTGTTCGCGTTCTCCATCATCGCCATCAGCGTGCTGAGCCTGATGATGTCGATCGACTTCCAGGGCCTGCCGGCCCCGGCGCTGGTAGCCGCGCTGTAAGGCAAGCCAGTGGCACGAAAAAGCCGCCCCTCGGGGCGGCTTTTTCATGCCTGGAAAAACATCGCGAACGTTATGCTTCGGTCGCGCACGGCTTTTCGTAGGAGCGAGCGTGCTCGCGAACAATAGGCCCACCGCCGAACCCTCCTGTAGGAGCGCGCCCTGCGCGCGAATCGCGGGCAGGGCCCGCTCCTACAGGGAGCACGGAGCGGATGAATCCGCTTCTACAGGTGTACGGGCCCCTGGCGTAGGGCGCATAACCGTTCGCGGTTATCCGCCGTTTCCCGGCGCGTCAGTGCAGCTTCAGCCTCGGCTCGGTACTGCGCCCGATACGGTCGCCGATCATCATCAGCGCCGTGCGGGTAAAGCCATACAGCGCCATCTGGTGCATGCGGTACAGCGAGATGTAGAACATCCGCGCCAGCCAGCCTTCCAGCTTCACGCTGCCCATCAGGTTACCCATCAGGTTGCCCACCGCGCTGAAGCGCGACAGCGAGATCAGCGAGCCGTAGTCGGTGTAGCGGTATTCCCCCAGCGGCTTGCCTTCCAGGCGCGCCACCAGCGACTTGGCCAGCAGCGAGGCCTGCTGGTGCGCGGCCTGGGCGCGCGGTGGCACGGTGCGTTCGCTGCCGTCGCCGAGCGGGCAGGCGGCGCAGTCGCCGAAGGCGAAGATGTTCTCGTCGCGGGTGGTCTGCAGGGTCGGGCGCACCACCAGCTGGTTGATGCGGTTGCTCTCCAGGCCGTCCAGGTCCTTGAGCAGGCTGGAGGCGCGGATGCCGGCGGCCCAGACCTTGAGGCTGGCGGGGATGAACTCGCCGCTGGCGGTCTTCAGCCCCTCGCCGGTCACCTCGCTGACCGGCGAGCCGACCAGCACGCGCACGCCGAGCTTCTCCAGGGTGCGGTGCACCGGCTGGCTGATGCGCTCGGGCAGCGCCGGCAGCACCCGCGGGCCGGCCTCGATCAGGGTGATGCGCATGTTCTCCGGCTGGATGCCATTCAGCCCGTAGGCCGCCAGCTCCTGCGCGGCATGGTGCAGCTCGGCCGACAGCTCGACGCCGGTGGCGCCGGCGCCGACGATGGCCACGCTGATCTGGTCGTCCTCGCCCTGGCGGGCATGGGCGCGCAGGTAGTGGGTGAGCAACTGCTTGTGGAAGCGCTCGGCCTGCTCGCGGGTGTCCAGGAAGATGCAGTGCTGCGCGGCCCCGGCGGTGCCGAAGTCGTTGGTGGTGCTGCCGATGGCCAGGACCAGGGTGTCGTAGCCCAGGGTGCGCGCCGGCAGCAGCTCGCTGCCATCCTCGTCGAGGGTGGCGGCCAGCTGGATGCGCTTGGTCGCGCGGTCCAGCCCGCTCATCCGGCCGAGCTGGAACTGGAAGTGGTTCCATTTCGCCTGGGCGACGTAGTTCAGCTCATCCTCCGCGGAGTTGAGCGAGCCGGCGGCCACTTCGTGCAGCAGGGGTTTCCAGATGTGGGTGAGGTTGGCGTCGACCAGGGTGACCTGGGCGCGACCCTTTTTACCCAGGGTGCGGCCGAGACGGGTCGCGAGCTCCAGCCCGCCGGCGCCGCCGCCGACGATCACGATACGATGGGACATGGGACGTACTCATAGCTAGGGAATCCTGTGCGGGCCGGCGGCGCTCAGTGCGCGAGGTAGGCCAGGAGGCGGCTGAGCAGTCCCAGGACGATGACCACGAGGGTGAGCCCGGCCATCATCAGCCAGGGCTTGAAAGGTGCACGCTCGACTTGGTGAACGGGCGAGCTGAGGTACTGCTCGACCTTCTGCTGGTCTTCGGGGCTCAAGCGACTGGGCATGGGCGGCCTCCGTTTCTAATGCCGAGCATTCTAGTCGGGTGTTGGCTCGCGCTCAATCCGACCCGTCGGTCAGAGCCCGACACCATTGTCGAGCAGCACTACGCGGCCGAGCTGGCTGCGCAGGAAATCCGGGGCGTCCTCGTGGGCGAAGATCACCCGGGCGAAGTTCGGCCCCACCAGCGACAGCGAACGCCAGCCCTGACGCAGGAACTCCGTGGGCGGCGGAAAAGGGGTGTTGAAGTCCGGGGTCTCGCGCTTGAGGCTGACGAAGGCGAGCAGGTCCAGCTCGCCCGGGTCGATGCCGCGCTCGCTGTAGTTGTGCGCCTTCTTGCGCAGGGTCGGCGCCAGGCGCCGCTGCAGCTCGCTGCAGTTGATCCGCCGCGGCTTCTGCTCGCGGCGGATCAGCTGGCGCAGGCTCTGGGCCAGGCGCCGGCGCTGCAGCTCCTCGCGCCATTCCTCGTTGAGCCGGCGGCCCTCGTCGAGGACGAAGAACACCTCGAAGCAGGCGTCGCGGAACAGCACGTCCGGCGGCTGCTGTTCCGGCGCGATGAACTCCTCCTGGCGAAAGGGCACCTTGAGCGTCTGCAGCAGGCGCTCGCAGGCCCAGCACTCCCGGTCCCACTTGCGCGCGTTGGAGAGGAACTCATTGGCCAGTTCCGCCTGGCGCCGGAGCAGGTGCAGGTAATCGGTTTCATTCATATCAACAGCTTAGCCGCTGCTGGCGCTTCGGTCCCGCTGCGACATGGCGCCTCACCCCATGGCCGGGCAAAAGTGCCGGAGTTGGCGGCGCCCTGTGTACACTGTGGCGATCCTTCCCCGGAGCCCTTCAGCATGTTCCTGCGCAGCGCATCGACCGCCGATCACCCGCGGCTCATCGCCCTCTGGGCGCGCACGCCGGGCATCCAGCTGCGCCGCGACGACGACTTCGAACCCTTCGCCGCCTACCTGGCGCGCAACCCCGGCCTCAGCCTGGTGCTGGAGGCCGAGGGGCAATTGGTCGGCAGCCTGCTGGTCGGCCACGACGGCCGCCGCGGCTACCTGCAGCACCTGGTGGTGGATGCGCCCTACCGGGGCCGCGGGCTGGCCCGGCGCCTGCTCGACGAGGCGCTGGCACGCCTGGCGCGGCTGGGCATCGGCAAGTCCCATGTCTTCGTATTGCGCGACGCGCCCGAAGCCCTGGCCTTCTGGGAGGGCCAGGCCGGCTGGGGGCGGCGCGACGACATCCTGGTCTATTCCGCTGGAGCCTGAGCATGAGAAGCCTGTGTGCCGCACTGTTGTTGTTCCTGGTCCCGCTGCTGGGCCTGGCCGCCGGCGAGGAGAGGCCCCCGGTGGGGTGGACGCTGCTCGACCAGTACGAAAAGCCCTACACCCAGAACGACGACCTGAAGGTTCTGCTGGTCGCCCGCGACATGGCCGGCGGCAAACTGCTCAAGGCGGCGCTCGAAGGCCGCCCGCAGGGCTACCTGGAGCAGCGGCACGCGGTCTTCGTCGCCGACATCAGCCGCATGCCCTCGCTGGTCTCGAAGATGTTCGCCGTGCCGGCCATGCGCGACTACAACTACCGCGTGCTGCTCGACCGCGAGCCGCGGGTGGCCAGCCACTTCCAGGTGCCGGCGGACAGCGTGCTGTGGATAAGCCTGCAGCAGGGCAGGGTGACCGCCACCCAGGCCTACGATTCCGCGCCCGCGCTGCGTGAGGCCCTGGAGCAGGTCCGCCCGTGATAGCCGCGCAACTGCTCTCGGAAGAGAGCCTGGCCCTGGGCTGGGCGCTCTACCTGCCCGCGCTGGCGCTTGCCGCGTGGCGCACGCCCTGGGTGGAACTGGTCAGCGACTTCCGCCGCCAGCACCTGGTGTTCGGCACCATGCTGGCGTTGTTCCTGCTGTGGCTGGTGCGCAGGGACTTCGCCTCGGGGCTGTCCTTCCATTTCATCGGCATGACCGCGGTGACCCTGCTGCTGGACTGGCCGTTGGCGCTGCTCGTCGGCCTGGTGGCGCAGCTCGGCCTGTGCCTGCTGGGGCGCCAGGACTGGGCGGCGATCGGCGTCAACGGCGTGCTGCTGGTGCTGGTGCCGGTGTTCATCACCGAAATGGCGGCGCTGTTCGTCGAGCGCCGCCAGCCGCGCAACCTGTTCGTCTACATCTTCTGCTCGGGCTTCTTCCCCGCGGCGCTGGCGGCCCTGTGCAGCATGCTGCTGGGCCTGGGCCTGCTGTGGGTCGACGGCATCTTCCCGATGCCGCCCTGGCTGGACGACTTCATCGGCTACCTGTGGCTGATCATGTTCCCCGAGGCCTTCATCAACGGCACCGTGGTCACCGGCCTGGTGGTCTTCTACCCTGACTGGCTGGAAACCTTCAACCGCACCCGCTACCTGCAGGCGCCCTGGAAGGAAGAGAAGAAGGACGAGGGCAGGGACGACGAGGATGACCGGCGTTGATGACAGCTGATTCGCAGCTGTCATCCCTTTCCTCGGATTGATCCAGGTCAGTTCGCCGCAAGCGTCACGCCGGGACACTCTGCTGCCCCACAGCGATGGAGAACGGCATGAGCATTCACAGTTGGGCCGAACAGCGCCTTCACGAACTGCTGGTGGAAGCCGAGGCGGCCGGCATGGACACGCAACTGGTGCTGCGCGCCCTGCTCAGCTCGGTGGTACGGGCCAACGCCCAGGTGCGCACGGAAGAAGACCTGGCGCACGAACTGCAATTCCTGGCCGAGAACCTCGACGAGGAGCGCGATTACGCGTTCATGCGGCCGTGACGTTGCACCGAGTCCGTTCGTAGGATGGGTGGAGCGAAGCGATACCCATCGCCGGTACCGGATGACGGGGAATGCCGTCCTTGCTGTTGATGGTGGGAGCGTGCGGGCACTGTCGAAACAACCTGCACCGAGATGCTCTTCGTAGGAGCGAGCTTGCTCGCGAACAGATTCCGCAGTGAGGCTCATTCGCGAGCAAGCTAAGCCTGTCCCCGCCGGGCGGATTCATCCGCAATGCCCCTGCAGCGGCGACGCATTCGACTCCTCGACGGCCCGGGCTCCGAGGTCGATGAGCTTGCCACGGCCCGCAATGTTGCCCACCACGCGCGATAGATGGCGTCGGGCGCGCCATGGGGCGAGATGAGGGCACTGAACAGGATGTTGCTATCCAGCACGACCCGCATCAGCGCTTGCGTGCCCAGGCCAGCGCTTCGTCGACCGCACCAGCCAGTTCGGCTTCGCTCCGCTGGGCGTTGGCGGCCTTGGCCTGTTCGGCGCTCAGTTCCAGGATATGGGCCCGCACCGCCTCCTCGATGAAACGCGACAGGTCGCCCTTTCGCCCTCCGCCCTGGCTGGCCAGGAACATGCGTAGCGCCTGGTCGGTATCGGCCGAGACGGCGACGTTCCAGCGAACGGTTTCCATGATGATTTCCTGCAATAGGTGTTTATGTGCCTGTGTGTTCATATGCCGAAATCCGTAGCGAGCACAACAGCGCAATCAAGCCCCGAGGCAGAAGCCATTCGCGAGCAAGCTCGCTCCTACCAGAAATATGTTGTGCGGCGACCGCATAGGCGTAACTGTGAGCCACCTGAGCCGAGCGCTCTTCGTAGGATGGGTTGAGCCTTGGAGAAACCCTGTGGCCATGGCGATGGAGTTTCTTCTACACCCGTAGGAGCAACTGTCTTCTGGGCTCCCTCGTTCGCGGGGGTGACTGGATCAAAATTCGCGTCTCCCATGTCGCCCCATTGTAGGAGCGGGCCCTGCCCGCGATTCGCGCGCAGGGCGCGCTCCTACAGGGGAATGGCATGGCTCGGCCCGCGTAGGATTCATCCGCGATGCCGGCCAACAGGCCGGCCCATTCAACTCGCGAACCCTCAATGCCCCCGCAGCGGCGGTGCATCCAGCTCCGCGGAGAACACGTCGTCCTCCAGGTCGTTGCCGGGAATCGCATGCTCCTCGGCGGCCCAGGCGCCCAGGTCGATGAGCTTGCAGCGCTCGGAGCAGAAGGGGCGGTAGAGGCTCTTGGCGCTCCATTCCACCGGGGCGCCGCAGGTCGGGCATTCAACGGTCAGGGGCTGGCTCATGGGCGTCCTCCGCGCAGGCTGAGATAGAAGTCGTGCAGGCGCTCCACTTCGCGCTGCAGGTGGCCGAGATCGCGGTCGTTCAGCAGTATGTCATCGGCATGCTTGAGGCGGTCGTCGCGTTGCGCCTGCGCCTGCAGGATGGCGCGCACCTGTTCCTCGGGGACGTTGTCCCGACGCACGGTGCGCTCCAGTTGCAGGTGCTCGGGCGTATCCACCACCAGCACCCGCTGGGCCATGCGGTGCTGCCCGGACTCCACCAGCAGCGGCGAGACCAGGATGGCATAGGGCGACTCGGCCTGCGCCAGGTTGCTGGCGATCTCCTGGCCGATCAGCGGGTGCAGCAGCTGCTCCAGCCAGCGGCGCTCCTCCGCGGACTGGAAGATGCGCTCGCGCAGGGCCGCGCGGTTGAGGCTGCCGTCGGGCAGCAGCATGGCTTCGCCGAAGCGCTCCACGATGCTCGCCAGCGCCGGCCGGCCAGGCTCGACGACCCAGCGCGCGGCATGGTCGGCGTCCACCATGTGCACGCCGAGGTTGGCGAAGTGGGCGGCGGCGGCGCTCTTGCCGCTGCCGATGCCGCCGGTGAGGCCAAGGATCCAGGGTTTCATCGTACTCCTCGCGCCTGGCTCCCCGTCGTCCCGCGAACGCCGGGCCGGAGAGGCAGCGCTCGAGCAGGATTACCGGAAGCCGGCGAACTGCAGATAGGTAGTGGTTATTTGATCACCCCAGAGCAGCGCAATCCAGCCGGCGATGGCCAGATAGGGCCCGAAGGGGATCGGCGTGCCGGTCTCGGCATTGCGCAGGCGCAGCAGAATGACCCCCAGCACGGCCCCGACCAGGGACGAGAACAGGATGGTCAGCGGCAACACCTGCCAACCGCCCCAGGCGCCGAGCATGGCCAGCAGCTTGAAGTCGCCATAGCCCATGCCTTCCTTGCCGGTCAGCAGCTTGAACAGCCAGTACACCGACCACAGGCTCAGGTAACCGAACACCGCCCCCCAGAGCGCATCGCCCAGGCTGGCGAAAAGCCCGAAGTAATTGACGATCAACCCCAGCCAGAGCAGCGGCAGGACCAGCGCATCCGGCAGCAACTGGTGGTCGACGTCGATCAGGCTCATGGCCAGCAGCCCCCAGGTCAGCAACAGCATGGCCCCGGCCTGCCAGGTAAAGCCGAAGTGCCAGGCAACGAAACCGGAGAGCAGGGCGGTGGCCAGCTCGACCAGCGGATAACGCGCACTGATCGGCGCCTTGCAGGCCGAGCACCTGCCGCGCAGGGCCAGGTAGCTGACCACGGGGATGTTCTCCCAGGCATGGATCTCATGGCCGCAATGCGGGCACTGGGAATTGGGCAGCACCAGGTTGTAGGTGGCCTTCTGCTCGGGCTGGGGCAGGGAAAGCGCATCCCGCGCCTGTTGTTGCCATTCGAGCTCCATCATCTTCGGCAGGCGGTGGATGACCACGTTGAGGAAGCTGCCAATCAGCAGGCCGAGGAGGGCGGCGCATAAAACAAAGGCCAGCGCGTGGCTGGCCAGGAAGTCGAGTACAGGCATTTAGACGACGTTGCCGAGTTGGAAGATAGGGAGATACATGGCGATGACCAAGCCGCCGACCAGTACACCAAGAACGGCCATGATCATCGGCTCCATCAGGGTGGTGAGATTGTCGACGGCGTTATCGACTTCTTCTTCGTAGTAGTTGGCTACTTTGTCCAACATGGCATCCAATGAGCCTGACTCTTCACCGATAGCAGCCATCTGTACAGCCATCGTAGGAAAGACCCCCGTGGTGCGCATGGAGAAGTTGAGCTGGGTGCCTGAAGAGACGTCTTGCTTGATCTTGTTCACCGCGTTGCGGAAGACGACGTTGCCAGTGGCGCCCGATACCGAATCCAAGGCTTCCACCAGAGGAACACCGGCAGCAAAGGTAGTAGACAGCGTGCGGGCGTAACGTGCGACAGCGGATTTGTAAACGATGCCGCCAACGATCGGTAGTTTTAAGATGCCACGGTCAACGGAGTCGCGAAAACTTTCTGATCGCTTATGGGCTTCTTTGAGGGCGAAGGCAATCACGAACAGCCCAATCAGAACGATGAACCACCACTCCTGCAAAACTTCGGATAGGCCAATAACCATCCGGGTGAAAGCGGGTAACTCTGCACCAAAGCTGGAAAAAACTGTTTGAAATTGGGGAACAACTTTAATCAGCAAGATCGCAGAGACAACGACTGCTACGATTATTACGGCAATGGGATAGGTCATCGCCTTTTTGATCTTGGCCTTGAGCGACTCAGTCTTTTCCTTGTAGGTTGCTACTCGGTCCAGCAGTGTCTCCAACGCGCCGGACTGCTCGCCTGCATCCACCAGATTGCAGTAAAGATCGTCGAAGTACTGGGGTTTCTTGCGTAGCGAGTTGGCTAGGCTGTTACCAGAGGCCACTTCCTGCTTAATATCCTCGACCAGCTTTCTCATATTGGGGTTGTCAAAGCCTTCGGCGATTATATCGAAGGACTGCAGCAGCGGGACTCCCGAGCCCATCATTGTGGCCATCTGCCGGGTGAACAGGGCGATGTCCATGGGTTTGATTCGCTTGCCCTTGCCCAACAGCGCAATGCCTTTCTTGCGTACCTTGGTCGGGTTGATACCTTGCTTGCGCAGTTGTGCCTTGACCAGCGCGGTGTTGGTACCGGAAAGCTCCCCTTTGACTTTCCCACCCTTGCGGTCCGTACCCTCCCAGGTAAAGACGCTCATTTTCACTGCTTTTTCCGCCATGGATTAATCCTTGGTCACGCGGTTGACTTCCTCGAGGCTGGTAATGCCTTGCATGGCCTTGAGCAGGCCCGAGGTGCGCAGGTCATTGAAGCCTTCTTTGCGGGCTTGCTCCGCGATCTGAATGGAGTTGCCTTCTTCCATAATAATCCGCTGCAGCGCCGGCGTGATTTTAACCACTTCATAAATACCCACGCGGCCTTTGTAGCCATTCTTGCAATTTTCACACCCCACTGGGGAGTACAGCTTGAAGCTGCCGATCTGGTCCTCGGGGAAACCCTCGTGAAGCAGGGTTTCGCGTGGGATATCGTGCTCCTTCTTGCAGTGGGTGCATAGCTTACGCGCCAAGCGCTGGGCGATGATCAGGTTGGTCGAGGTAGCCAGGTTGAAGGAGGCCACGCCCATGTTCAGCAGACGCGTGAGGGTTTCCGCGGCACTGTTGGTGTGCAGGGTGGACATCACCATATGGCCGGTCTGCGCGGCCTTGATGGCTATCTCGGCTGTTTCCAGGTCGCGGATCTCGCCAACCATGATCACGTCCGGGTCCTGGCGCAGGAAGGCGCGCAGCGCCTGGGCGAAGTCCATGCCCTGGCGGGGATTTACGTTGACCTGGTTGATGCCTTCCAAGTTAATCTCCACTGGGTCTTCGGCGGTGGAGATGTTGATATCCGGGGTGTTGAGAATATTCAGGCCGGTATAGAGGGAGACCGTCTTGCCTGAGCCGGTGGGGCCGGTCACAAGGATCATACCTTGCGGTTGCTTGAGGGCTTCCAGGTAGAGTTCCTTCTGGTTTTCCTCATAGCCCAAGGCGTCGATACCCATCTGCGCGCTGGCTGAATCGAGGATCCGCATCACGATCTTCTCACCCCACAGAGTGGGCAGTGTGTTGACGCGGAAATCGATGGACTTGTTCTTGGAGACGCGCATCTTGATGCGGCCGTCCTGGGGCTTGCGCCGTTCTGAAATATCCAGGCCAGCCATCACCTTGAGGCGCGCCGAGATACGGCTAGCCAGTTGGATAGGGGGCTTGGCCACCTCGTGCAGCATGCCATCGGTTCGGAAGCGCACGCGGTAGACCTTCTCGTAGGGCTCGAAATGCAGATCCGATGAGCCGCCCTTGATAGCGTCCAGCAGCATCTTGTTGACGAAGCGGACTACGGGAGCATCGTCGGCATCGCCTCCAATGCTTTCTTCCTTACGGTCGGCGTCACCGCTTTCTATATCCAGTCCGTCGAGATCGACGTCGGCCAGATCATCCAGGCCGCCAGAAGCACTCTCGAAGAGCTTTTCGATAGTGTCTCCGAGTTTGTCGTCCTCGACCAGGATCGCCTCGGTGGTCAGGCCGGTACTGAACTGGACATCGGTGATTGCTTGATGGTTCGTGGGATCCGATATGCCTACGAATAACTTGTTGCCACGCCGCCAGAGGGGAATAACGCGGTGCTGACGCACCAGTTTCTCGCTGACCAGTTCCTTTGGAATACCCTCCTTGTCGATGGCTCCCAGATCGCAAAAAGCGATACCAAACTGATCGGCAGCCAACTCAGTCAGGGGCCGGCTCTTCACCAACCTGTTCTGCACCAGGTAAGTCACCAGCGAGAGTTTGTTGCGTTGAGCCTGCTGCTGAGCCTGCTGGGCGCTTCTCTCGTCCAGTAGTTCGGCGATGACTAACTGGCGGGCTAGGCCGGATAGCACGACTTGATCGTTCATGGGGAGGCATTGTTCGAATTGAGATGGAAGGTCTTATAACGCACCGACTCGATGGTGCCAAATGGGCACCACTGATGTGCCATTTTTTGTCAGATCCTGCCCGTGGGTGTTTTCTTTTTCTGTAGGCATCGTCCTGATGTACGGGATTTGGGCTGTAGGAATTTGGCACGGCATGTGCTTGGTTTCTGACAGGTCGATAGACCTCTACCCATCTCAAGGAGAGTTTCATGAAGGCTCAAAAAGGTTTCACCCTTATCGAGTTGATGATCGTAGTAGCGATCATCGGTATCCTGGCTGCGATCGCGCTGCCTGCGTATCAGGACTATACTGTTCGCTCCCAGGCCGCTGCTGCCCTTGCTGAAATTACCCCCGGTAAAACTGCCTTTGAAGCTGCAGTGAACGAAGGGAAAACCCCTTCTGTGACCACGACTGCTGATGGCTACATTGGTGTTCCGGCGTCTACCACTTATTGCACCGTGGCTCTTACTGGCACTACTAAGATCCAGTGCACCACCAAGGGTGGTAATGCTGACAAATTCAACGGTAAAACTATTTCCTGGGACCGCAGCACCGAAGGTGTTTGGACCTGCTCTACCAACCTCGATGCTAAATACCGCCCGGGTAGCTGCGGTGCCGCTGGTAGCTGATATCGGTTGACTCGGAAGGCAAAAGCCCTGCATCTGCGGGGCTTTTTTTTGGAGTGTGAGAATGCTTGGCTTGTCGCCAAAATTTTTAGGTGGAGCAGCTTGTATTGTGCTCTTTATATTGCCTTTGATTAATATTTATCCTGATTTGTCATGGCACGATCAACAGCGAATTGGTCAAGTCGTTATTTTTTTCTTATCGGTTATTTGTTTTTGGATGTCCAGTGTTAGGCATGAAGATCATTGCTCCAGTATTTTCTTGTTGCTTATTTTCTGTCTGGCGTTTGCTTCATGCTTGCAGTCTGGTCAGGTGCTCTGGTCTTTTGTTGAGTTATCTTTGTTTTGGGGGGGCTATATTGTTGCGTGCTGTATTTGTGAGTGGAGGCTCCGTTATGGGGAGGCTGTTGATAGTGTTATATGGTGGTTGTTGGTTTCTATTGTCGTTGGTTTGCTTCTAAAGTTTTTCGTTTCCTATTTTTCTGCTGTGATGACCCATGGAAAGCTAATTATTTGGTTTCTCTTTGATGGCTTCAGTTGGCCACGCTTCCTTGGACAGTTTCAGACTCTATCCCTGCCGCTTCTAGCTGTTCCGCTGTTGGCGAACTGGCGGCGGCGGTATTGGTATTTTCTTCTCTGCTCTCTATGGTGGTTTTCAACTATAAGTGTTGGAACCCGTGCTAGTTGGCTGGGTATGGTTTGTGCGATCCTGCTCTTGCCGCTTTTTATCAAGCGTGGCTGGGTATTTTCCCTGTGCCAAGGGGGGGCAGTCGTCACGGGCTTGGGATTCTACGTCATTTTCTTCAAGCTGATACCCAATGCTCTTGGTTTGCAAGTTTCAGGTCTCGCTGAAGATCGACTGAATATGTCGCTATCTGGCCGAGAGTATTTATGGCAGCAGGCATGGAAAATGACGGTAGAACATCCATGGCTAGGCGCTGGACCGATGCAATATGCTGCGTTGGCCAATCCCTATGGAGCCCATCCGCATCAAGCAATACTTCAATGGACGTCGGAGTGGGGGAGTGTTTCGGCAATTCTGGTGGCACTTCTTCTGTTCCGTTTGATCTGGTTGTTGTATTCAAGATCAATAGGTTGGTTTGAGGAGCGAGACTCATCAGGGGCACTAAAGATCTGTCTACTTGCAAGCTTTATTGCTTCACTTGCCCATGCGATGTTTGATGGGTCTCTGGTTATGCCCTACACGCAGATCTGGTTGGCAGTTCTTATTGGCTGGGCTTGGGGGCTGGCGGTTAAGAATGAAACCATATTGTCAATCTCCAAGGCTTCTCTGAATGCTAGAAGGCTTTTCTCAATAGCCTTCTGTTGTATCTTGACTTTCGTGATTTTCAGGGATGTCCCAGGGATTATCGAGCGCAATAAAAGTGGCATGGTGTCGCAGACTTGTTGGGTCGAGCGCCCCAGGTTCTGGTCCGCCGGCATTATTAAAAAGCTTCCTGACTCGGAGTGCGCGTCTAGCTCTGGGCGGCGTTCAGGCTAGGTAATGGGGCTGGGGGTTGAACTTCTTTTTGTCGAAATGCTAGATTCGCCTCCCGCCCGCCGGTGTAGCTCAGTCGGTAGAGCAGCTCATTCGTAATGAGAAGGTCGGGGGTTCGATTCCTCTTACCGGCACCATCTCTGGCAAAGGCCCCGCTTCGGCGGGGCCTTTTGCTTTTTCGGCTCCCAAACCGCCGTACTTGCCGCTCAGGCGCTATCGAACTGCCATCATTCGCCGGACTATACTCCCGCTGCCCAGGGAGGTTTTCGGTGAGGAAGGGAGCGGTCTGTGAAGCAGTCGAGTGAGTCCGCCAGGTTCAGCCGTTCCTATGCCCAGCGCGTGCTTTTGCCGCGCGCGGTGGGTTTGGCCGTGGGGTTCTTCTGTGTCGCCGGGGTGCTCTGGGGGAAGGGGTATTCGGCGTGGCTGTGGGGGCTGCTGCTGTGGTTCTGCTACCTGTGGCCCCTGATGGCCTACCAGGTCACCTCGCGCTCGTCGCGGCCGAAGGAACTGGAGCGGCGTTTCGTGCTGTTCGATTCGCTGATGGGCGGGTTCTGGATCGCCACCATCCAGTTCAACGTGCTGCCCTCGGTGATGATGCTTTCCATGCTGGCGATGAACAACACGGCGGCGGGCGGGGCGCGGTTCGTGGTCCAGGGCTTCGTGTTGCAGTCGCTGGGCATGGTGCTGTCCGGCCTGTTGCTGGGCTTCGGTTTCTCGCCCGACACGTCCCAGGTCGAGTTGTACGCCTGTATTCCCATGCTGGTCATCCACCCCATGACCATCGGCCTGGTGCTCTACCGCCTGGCCATCCAGCTGTCGCGGCACAAGAAGGCGCTGCGGGACCTGAGCCGTACCGACAGCCTGACCCAGCTGTTCAACCGCGGCTACTGGAAGGAGCGCCTGCAGCAGGAGTTCGAGCACTGCCGGCAGGCGCAGCAGCAGGCCTCGCTGGCATTGATCGACGTCGATCACTTCAAGGCCACCAACGATAGCCACGGGCACGTGATCGGCGACCTGGTGCTGCGTCGCCTCAGCGAGTTCATGCGCAGCCATCTGCGGGCCGAGGACCTGGCCGGGCGCTACGGCGGCGACGAGTTCTGCGTGCTGTTGCCGCGGCTGGAGCCGGAGGCGGCGCGGGAGGTCCTGGGGCGGCTGTCCCGCGAACTGGCCGCGGAGGCCTGGGAGCGGGTGCCGGAGTTGCGCGTCAGCCTCAGCATCGGCATCGCCGGTTTCGATCCGGCCATGCCCGACGCCACCGAGTGGCTGCGCCGGGCGGACCAGGCGCTCTATGCGGCCAAGGGGCAGGGGCGCGACCGCATCGTCCTGGCTTCCGAACTGGACGCCGCGGCGCGCCTGGCCTAGAGGACAACTGCCTGTTCGGCAAGCTGCTCTTCATCCGTGCGCTGGTCAATTACGAAGGCGAGACAGTGAGCGAATTGCAGGCCGCCTTCCACGAGGCGGTGGACGACTACCTGGCCACCTGCCAGGAACAGGGGCGGGAGCCAGAGGTGCCCTGCAAGGGATCGTTCAATGTGCGGGTCGGCCATGACCTGCATCTGGCCGCGAGCGTGGCGGCCAACCGGCAGCGCATGAGCCTGAACGACCTTGCCCGGCAGGCGCTGAGCGAATATCTGCAGCACCATGGTTGAGGCGCCGAATACCCTCGAAGAGGCGCTTGCTGGATGAGCTATCGGCCTCGTGGCGCTGACCTGGCCCGTCGCGCCGCTACAGGCCAAGCTCGCTATGCGAGCCGAGGCGGATGATATAGTTGGATGACGTTACCCTTTCAACTGAGACAGAGCCATGGCGGATGAGTCGAGGATTACCCTGGAGCCCGGCAAGCGTGGCGGGAAACCCTGTGTGCGCGGGCTGCGGATAACAGTGGAGGATGTCTTGAGCTGGCTGGCCGCCGGAATGAGCCCGGAAGAAATCATCGCTGACTACCCGGAACTCGAGCGTGAAGACATTCTCGCTTGCCTGGCCTTCGCGGCGGCTCGCATGAAGCATTCGGCGTGGATCAAGGCGGCATGAAGCTGCTGCTGGACGAGAATCTTTCCCGGCGCATGTTGCCCTCCCTGGAAATGGACTTTCCCGGTTCTTCCCAGGTTGCCTTGCTCGGGCTCGAGCAGGTAAGTGATAGGCGGATATGGGAATACGCGAAACAGCACGACTACGTGATCGTCACCAAGGATGAGGACTTTCATGATTTGCAGGCAGCTTGGGGATATCCACCCAAGGTGATCCTGCTGGCGATGGGTAACGGTTCGAACCAGTCAATCGTCCAGGCCCTTTGCAATTCGGCAGAGCAATTGAAAAGGAGCCTGGAAGACGAGCGCATCGGCCTGGTGGAACTGATCTGACCCGCCGCGCCGTTACAGGCTCAGCCGCATGGACAGGTCCAGCGCCTTGACGTCCTTGGTCAGGGTACCGATGGAGATATAGTCCACGCCGGTCTCGGCGATGCCGCGCAGGGTGCTCTCGTTGATCCCGCCGGAGGCCTCCAGCTTGGCGCGGCCGGCGGTCAGGGCCTGGTTCGGTTCGTCCAGGTCTTCCACCTTGATTTCCACCGGCTTGCCCGGGCATAGCCGAAGGTCCTGGCGAAGGGTTCGGCGCTGTGTCGGATGGCGGCCACCACCTGGGGCGCTTGCTCGCAGAACCCGGGGTGGCTCGCCAGCACCTTTTCCACCGCTTGCAGTTGCGCGCGTATGACTTCGGCCGGCCGGGCCACATCACATACCCTGGCAAGGTCCAGAAGCCCTTGCCTCGACGCGAACAGCGACTTGTTGCCGGCAAGGTCCAGGGCAAGCACGTCCTCTGGGATATAGGCAGTGGTATTGACGATGTCATAGGCCGGCGCCTGCCGCGCGTCGCCTTGTGTTGGATCTGAATAGAGCAGACCGAAATTCTTCAAGTGTGCGTCGCCATTGCCGACGATGCAGCTCAGGGACACGATGCCGAAAAACTGTTCCAGGGAGGCCGGCACATGCTCGGGAGGACAGAACAGTCGGATGGCCTTGGCAATGGCCGCTTGGCCAGGCGGTTGCGCAGTTGTTCCAGGACATAGCCTTCGGGCAGGTTCATCTGGAAAATCGGGTGCAGCTCGCGATGGCGATACTCTTCCTGGCGCACAGGCATGAGCAGGCTGACCGCGGCTCGCGCATTCGTCCCTTCCTGATAGCGAAACAGGTAGTCATCCGCGCTACTGAAGAGCCTTCCGCTCGGACCTT
This sequence comes from Pseudomonas sp. JH-2, assembly GCF_036231725.1. NCBI lineage: Bacteria > Pseudomonadati > Pseudomonadota > Gammaproteobacteria > Pseudomonadales > Pseudomonadaceae > Pseudomonas > Pseudomonas sp. JH-2. Next base: position 167,202 of record NZ_JAZAQP010000003.1, read on the forward strand.
CTGGCGTTGAAACCTTCAGCGTCACCGGCATCAGTCGAACACTCCCTGGATTTCCTCCAGCGTAGGTCTCGCTGCCGGTACGAGCGCGAACTCGCAGTCCAGGGCGCCGAGGATGCGGGCATAGGCCATCATGGCGACCGACAGGCTGCCTTTCTCGGCGGCGATGATCTTTTGTCGGGTGAGCCCGGCCATGGAGGCAAGCTTGGCCTGGGTCAGCCCGCGATTCAGGCGCCTTTGTCGAATCTGCTCACCCAGGCGGGTTGAGATGAGGGAATAGTCCATGTTCTGAATACGTGACAAGGCATGTGTTATGTAACGTATACGGAACCTGCTGGAAAGGCAAAACCCTGGGTCGCCTACGCCGCCCCACTCGCACCATTCCCTTGTAGGAGGGCGCCCCTGCGCGCGAATCGCGGGCAGGGCCCGCTCCTACAGGTAGCCGGGAAGCACGGTATTCCTCCCCCGTAGGACCTTGTCCGCGATGACCGGGCATATGGGCGCGATTCGCGGATGAGATCCGCTCCTACGCTGCCCCACCCACGCCATTCCCTTGTAGGAGCGCGCCCTGCGCGCGAAATCGCGGGCAGGGCCCGCTTGTGGCTTCGCTGGGAGGGGCGCGGGTTCTCATGCCAAACCCGCAATGCCGTTCCCCTTCCTGGTGGCCCGTCGGCCTGGTGGAGCTGATCTGACCCGCGGCGCCGTTACAGGCTCAACCGCATCGACAGGTCCAGCGCCCTGACGTCCTTGGTCAGGGTGCCGATGGAGATGTAGTCCACGCCGGTCTCGGCGATGCCGCGCAGGGTGCTCTCGTTGATCCCGCCGGAGGCCTCCAGCTTGGCGCGGCCGGCGGTCACCTGCACGGCGGTGCGCATGTCCTCCAGGCTCAGCTCGTCGAGCATGATGATGTCGGCGCCGGCGGCCAGCGCCTGGTTCAGTTCGTCCAGGTCCTCCACCTCGATCTCCACCGGCTTGCCCGGGGCGATGCGCCGGGCCTCGGCGATGGCCTGGGCGATGCCGCCGCAGGCGGCGATGTGGTTTTCCTTGATCAGGAAGGCGTCGTACAGGCCGATGCGGTGGTTGTGGCAGCCGCCGCAGGTGATCGCGTACTTCTGCGCCAGGCGCAGGCCGGGCAGGGTCTTGCGGGTGTCCAGCAGCTTGACGCCGGTGCCTTCCACCAGGTCCGCATAGTGGCGCGCGCGGGTGGCGGTGCCGGAGAGCAGCTGGAAGAAGTTCAAGGCGCTGCGCTCGCCGCTGAGCAGGGCGCGGGCCGGGCCCTGCAGGCTGAACAGCGTCTGGTCGGCGCTGACCCGCTCGCCGTCGCGCACCTGCCATTGCACCTGCACGCGCGGGTCGATCTGCCGGAAGACTTCGTCGACCCAGGCGCAGCCGGCCACGGTGGCGTCCTCGCGGGTGATGACGCAGGCCTGGGCCTCGCGTTCGGCGGGGATCAGCTGCGCGGTGATGTCGCCGCTGCCGATGTCTTCGGCCAGGGCGGCGCGGACGTTGGCCTGGATTTCCCCGGTGAGGTCGGCAAGGGTGAGGTTCGGCATGGCGGGCTCCTGATTCGCGGTGGCGGGATTATACGGGGCGCGGCGGCGGCCGTGTGCATCCGCGGTGGCCGCCGGGAGTCGGACGAACGGTGGCTGTTCTTGTGTGAATTTCATCAAGAATGCCCGTGAAGGCTCTTGGTTGTAATCGGGGGTTCTCTATAATGAATAAGATGATTCTTATTTTTGACGCCATCTGATTGACGTTACGGACAACGCTCCCCCGAACATTGCCGTCGAAGCCCTGGCAGGCCCGTCGGCAGGAGACTTGCGATGCAGAACGACGCGAACGTAGTGCCGCTGAACAAGGCGGCCCAGGGCCAGTCGCCGACTGCTATCCCCGGGCGCCTGCCCGCGGCGCTGGTCAACGTCCGTGACAAGGCTTCGGTCCAGCTGCGCCAGGCCCTGCAGGTGCTGTTCGACAATGCCGACGACACCCTCTTCGAGATGGCCGACCGTGCCACCAGCAACGCCGAGCAGAGCGCCTTCTTCGAGGCCATGCGCGACCTGCGCCTGAAGCGCAAGGGCATCGAGCGCGGCTTCGTGCAGAAGTTCTTCGAGGGCTTCGCCAACCTCAACCAGTACCAGATCGGCAAGGCGCCCCAGCTGGACGCCGTCTCCTTCGACAACCTGTCGCTGGTACAGAACGACGAACTGGAAGAGACCGTGGCGATGGACGCCATGGTCGGCAAGGTGCTCAGCCGCGACGGCCTGGCCCTGGGCCACCTGACCACGCGCCTGAACACCCTGGTCAGCAACAAGGTCGAGGACAAGACCAACCCGCTCGGCCCGCGCCCGCTGTGCGAGGCCTTCCTCGAGGCCTGCCAGGGCCTGGGCGTGGAGATCAAGGTCAAGCTGATCGTCCTCAAGCTGTTCGAGAAGTACGTCCTTTCCGAGCTCGAGCAATTGTATGCCGAGGCCAACGAGATCCTCGTCGCCCACGGTGTGCTGCCCGAGTTGAAGTCCGCCCCCGCGCGCCGCGCGCCCCGTCCCGCCGCCGAGGCCCCGGCCAGTGGCGGCTACGCCGGTGCAGCCGCACAGGGCGCCGCCTCCGCTGCCTATCCGGATGCCGAGAGCCAGGAGGCCTTCGGCGTCCTGCAGGAGCTGATGTCCCAGGTCCGCGGCAGCCTGGCCGCGCGCCGCCAGGTGCCCGCCGACGCGGTGCCGATTTCCAGCAACGACCTGATGCGCCTGCTCTCGCACCTGCAGGACCACCTGCCGGCCCAGGGCATGGACGAGGTGGACGTGCGCCACCACCTGGACCACCTGCTCAACCGCGTCAGCCACAAGAGCGGGCGCTCGCGGGTGGTGGGGCAGGTCGACGAGGACGTCATCAACCTGGTGTCCATGCTCTTCGAGTTCATCCTCGACGACCGCAACCTGCCGGATTCGCTCAAGGCCCTGATCGGCCGCATGCAGATCCCGATGCTCAAGGTCGCGGTGCTGGACAAGACCTTCTTCAGCCGGGGCAACCATCCCGCCCGGCGCCTGCTCAACGAGATCGCCTCGGCGGCGCTCGGCTGGGCGGAACAGACCGACCTGCAGCGCGACAGCCTGTACCAGAAGATCGAGCAGGTGGTGATGCGCCTGCTGAACGACTTCGTCGACGACACGGCGATCTTCGGCGTGCTGCTGGAAGACTTCATCGCCTACACCGGCGACGAGCGCCGCCGCAGCGAACTGCTCGAACAGCGCACCCGCGATGCCGAGGAAGGCCGCGCCCGTGCAGACGCGGCCCGGCGCGAGGTGGCGCTGGTGCTCAACCAGCGGCTGTTCGGCCGTACCCTGCCCGAGGTGGTGGTGCGCCTGCTGCGCGAGGCCTGGAGCAAGGTCCTGCTGCTGACCTGCCTGAAGCACGGCAGCGATTCGCAACCCTGGCGCGACGCCGTGGCGACCATGGACGACCTGATCTGGAGCGTCGAGCCCCACGAGGACCCGGAGTCCCGCACGCGCCTGCTGGAAATGGTCCCGCAACTGCTCAAATCATTGCGCGAGGGCCTGACCAGCGCGGCCTTCGATCCATTCTCCACCGGCGAGTTCTTCAGCCGCCTGGAGAGCCTGCACGTGCAAGCCTTCCAGCGCTTCAAGCAGGCGCAGGAAGCGGCGGCCGACGACGACCTGCTGGATGGCATCCCGCTGCTCGACGAACCCGTCGAGGCGCCCTTGGCGCAGGCCGGCAGCCAGCCGGAGATGGTCGCGGTGGTGGAAGAGATCGTCCTGGCAACGCCTGACGAGGAGCGTGCGCCGGAGCCGGAAGAGTTGCTGGCGGACGACGACGAGTCGCTGCGCAAGGTCGACGAGCTGCGCGTGGGCAGCTGGGTGGAAATCCACGAGGATGCCGAGCACAAGCTGCGCTGCAAGCTGGCCGCGGTGATCAAGCCGACCGGCCGCTACATCTTCGTCAACCGTACCGGCATGAAGGTGCTGGAGAAGACCCGCATGGGCCTGGCCGTGGAATTCCGCCGCAATGCGGTGCGCCTGCTGGACGACGCCCTGCTGTTCGACCGTGCGCTGGAGTCGGTGATCGGCAATCTGCGGCGGTTGAAGAACGCCTGAGCCTTCCTCCCCAGGGAGCACGCTCCGTGCTCCCGGTACCCTCATTTATCGCGGACAAGGCTCCTACGCAGCAGAAGCACCATGCCTCACAACAAACTGTAGGAGCGGGCCCTGCCCGCGATTCGCGCGCAGGGCGCGCTCCTACATGGATGCGGTGTCGGGGCAATCCGTAGGAGCGGATCTCATCCGCGAATCGCGCCGATACCTCCGGTTATCGCGGACAAAGTTGCTCCTACACAGCGGAAACGCCCTGCCTCACAACAAACTGTAGGAGCGGGCCCTGCCCGCGAATCGCGCGCAGGGCGCGCTCCTACATGGATGCGGTGTCGGGGCAACCCGTAGGAGCGGATCTCATCCGCGAATCGCGCCGATACCTCCGGTTATCGCGGACAAAGTCCGCTCCTGCACAGCGGAAACGCCCTGCCTCATAGCAAACTGTAGGAGCGGGCCCTGCCCGCGATTCGCGCGCAGGGCGCGCTCCTACATGGACGCGGTGTTGATGCAACCCCTAGGAGCGGATCTCATCCGCGAATCGCGCCGGCACCTTCGGCTATCGCGGACGGAGTCCGCTCCTACGGGAGTGCCATGCCTCGCGGTGGGCGGTAGAACCGCAAGGCCCCGACATCCCCCACAACAACCCCAATCGTTCTCTTCCGCCGCAAGCTGCTTTAGAGTGGGCCCAATCAAGGAGCCCCTATGCAGTTCGATCCCCGCAGCGGCTGGTGCCAGGGCGTCAGCCACTGTCCTTCGCCCAATTTCAACGCCCGCCCGGAGGGGGAGGTGGTCTCCCTGCTGGTGATCCACAACATCAGCCTGCCGCCGGGGCAGTTCGGTACCGGCAAGGTGCAGTGCTTCTTCCAGAACCGCCTGGATGCCGACGAGCACCCCTATTTCGCCGACATCGCGCAAATGACGGTGTCCGCGCACTTCCTCATCGAGCGCGATGGCAGCGTGTTCCAGTTCGTCTCCTGCAACGACCGCGCCTGGCATGCCGGCGTGTCGCGCTTCGATGGGCGGGAGAACTGCAACGACTTCTCCATCGGCATCGAGCTGGAAGGCACCGACGATGAGCCCTACAGCGATGCGCAATATGCCGCCCTGGCGGCGCTGGGCCGGCAGTTGCTGCGGGCCTACCCGGCCATCACCGCCGAACGCATCCGCGGCCACAGCGACATCGCCCCGGGGCGCAAGACCGACCCGGGCCCGGCTTTCGACTGGCAACGTTTCCTCGCCGCTCTTTCCAAGGAGTCGACATGAGTTTCCTGGTACTGCTGCTGGCCCTGCTGGTAGAGAAGTTCTCCGGCTGGCGCGCGCGCCTGCAGAAGGATGGCGCCTGGCTCGCCTGGCTGGGTATGGTGCAGGGGCTGCCGGCCGTGGCGGCGCGGCCCTGGCTGGCGCTGCTGGTGGCCCTGCTCGGGCCCCTGCTGGTGCTGGCGCTGGTCCTGACGCTGCTGCAGCCGCTGGCCTACGGCCTGCTGGCGCTGCCGGTGCACCTGCTGGTGCTGGTCTGGAGCCTGGGCCGCGGCGACGTGCACCAGGCCATGGGGCCGTTCCGCGACGCCTGGCGGCGCGAGGACCTGCAGGGCGCCTACCACGTCGCCGAGCGCGACCTGGGCGTGCAGGCCGATTCCGATGCCGAGCTGTTCGCCCAGGTCCAGGGCATGCTGGTGTGGCAGGCCTTCCAGGGCTTCTTCGCGGTGATCTTCTGGTATGCCCTGCTGGGCCCGGCGGCGGCCCTGGCCTACCGGCTGCTGTCGCTGACCGAGGTGCACCTGGGCCGTACGTCGGGGCTCGGCGAGCGGGCCGCACTGCTGCGCCATGCCTTCGACTGGCTGCCGGCGCGGGCCCTGGCGCTGAGTTTCGCCTTCGTCGGCAACTTCGCCGCCGTGGCCCGGGTGCTGCTGCACCACCTGCTGGCCTGGGACGTCCCGGCGGCCCGCCTGCTGGCCCAGGCCGCCTGCGTCGGCGAAGACCTGTGCGATGCCACGCCCGGCCCGGCCGGGGTCGCCAGCCTGGATGCGCTCTGGCAGTTGCTGGTGCGGGCGGCGGTCTTCTGGTACGCGGCTTTCGCCCTGTGTGCGCTGTTCCTCTGAGTACCGCACGTCGCCACTGATGGCGTTTTAACCTTAAGTTACAGAACGTCCCGCCGATATCGGGTACACAGGAGCCTGCGCCATGCGCGGGCCCGGCGCCCCGCACCGGCCATCCCACACAAGAACAACAACGGGAACAGGAGACGTCTTACGTGAAGACCGTGCTCTATCCAGCTATCGCACTGATGAACCGCCTGAGCTTCGGCATGAAGTTCAGCCTCATCAGCGTGCTTTTCTTCCTGCCGATGCTGGTGACCAACTTCTACCTGGTGCGCGATTCCTACCGCCAGTTCGTCAGCACCCGCGCCGAGCTGCAGAGCCTGCAGCTGATCGCCTCGGGCATGCAGGTCCGCCGCGACGTCGAGGCCTACAACGACCTCCTGCAGATCAACATCGGCATCGGCCAGAGCCGTGGCACCGGCGACCTGGACAGCCGCATCGCCCAGTTGCAGCAACGCCTGCGCACCGCGGTTGCGGCCCTGCAACCGGTGGCGCGGGACAGCGAGCAGGTGGCAGCCTTCACCGCCAAGCGCGACGAACTGGTCGCCGCCCTCAAGGCCGTGGAGGCCGAGGGCTCGATGCAGAGCAAGGCCGGCATGGCCACGCACCTGCTGAGCAACGTGCAGATCTTCAACAAGCTGCTGGCCGCGCAGTCCGGCCTGAGCCAGGACGACAGCGCCGAAGTGCGGCAGATGGCCGAGCTGATCAGCAGCGTCACCCCGGCGGTCACCGAGACCATCAGCCGCGGCCGCGTGCTGGGCACCGCGGCGCTGGGCCAGGGGTTCCTCAACTCCTCCACCAGCAGCAAGCTCGACGACCTGCTGCAGGACCTGGAGAAGCTCCACGCCGAATATGCCCTGAAGCTGCAGGAAGTGCTGGGCGCCAGCGGCGCGGCGCAGCAGGCGCTGGCCGGCGACGCCGCGGCCAGCCGCGAGACGCTCAAGAGCCTGGGCAAGCTGGTCGAGGACAAGGTGGTGATGGCCGACGCCCTCGACACGCCCTGGGCGCAGTTCTATGAGCAGTTCAGCCAGGGCATGGACAAGACCTACCAGCTCGACGACAAGGTGCTCGGCTACCTCGACGGCCAACTGCAGCAGCGCCTGACCGGCAAGCAGGCGCAGATGGTCCTGCTGGTGGTGGCGCTGCTGGTGGTGTTCCTCGCCATCGTCTACCTCTATGGCGGCTTCTACGTCTCCACCCGCTCCACGCTCAAGAGCCTGGGCGCGATGATGGAGCGCGTCGCCGCCGGCGACATGACGGTCAACTACCAGGCGCAGAGCCGCGACGAACTGGGCGAGCTGGGCCAGGCCTTCAACGAGACGGTGCGCCGGGTGCACGACCTGATCGAGCAGGTCGGCCGCACCGTGGCCGAAGTGGAACGGCAGACCGGCCGCGTGGAAGTGGTCTCGGCGCAGAGCAACCAGGCGGTGGCCGGCCAGCGCGACCAGATCGAGCAGGTGGCCACGGCGATGAACCAGATGGCCGCCACGGCCCAGGAAGTGGCGCGTAGCGCCGCCGCGGCCGTGGGCAGCGCGCAGAGCGTGAACCAGGAGACCGTCAGCGGCCGCGACCTGGTGGAGTCCCAGGTCGGCAGCATCCAGCGCCTGGCCGCGGAGATCGACCAGTCGGTGGAAGTGATCAACCAGCTGGCCGCCGATAGCGCCTCCATCAGCCGCGTGCTGGACGTGATCAAGGGCATCGCCGAGCAGACCAACCTGCTGGCGCTCAACGCCGCCATCGAGGCGGCGCGGGCCGGCGAGCAGGGCAGGGGCTTCGCGGTGGTGGCCGACGAGGTGCGCACTCTGGCCAAGCGCACCCAGCAGTCCACCGAGGAGATCGAGCAGATGATCGCGCGCCTGCAGAACGGCGTGGGCGCGGCGGTCAAGGCCATGGGCAGCAGCCACCAGACCGCCGACGGCACCGTGAGCCAGTCGGCGCAGGTGCAGCAGGCGCTGGACAACATCCTCGGCGCGGTCGGCATGATCGTCGACCAGAACCAGCAGATCGCCGCCGCCGCCGAGCAGCAGACCACGGTGGCCCACGACATCGACCAGAACATCGTGCAGATCAACCAGGCCGGCGAACGCACCGCCCTGGGCGCCAACGAGACCGAGCGCGCCAGCCGCGAGCTGTCCGGGCAGGTGGTGGAGCTGAAGCGGCTGATCGGCGCCTTCAGGGTCTAAGGGGTTTTCGCCAGCAGCCCGGCCCCCGCGCGAGCGCAAGGACGCTTCCCCATCTCGCGGGTGCCGGGTTGTCGGTGAAAAGGATGTTGCCGGGAGCGTAGGGCGCATAACGCCTACGGCGTTATCCGCCGTTTGGCCTCGCCCCTCGGCGGCTCCGGGGTTGACCTTGGCGCTGGCTGTGGCTCCGGTGTATCGGCGGATAACCGCGAACGGTTATGCGCCCTACGTTATGGGTGGGTCTGGTGTAGGGCGCATAACGCCTACGGCGTTATCCGCCGTCTGGCCTTGATTCCCGGCGGCTCCGGGGTTGACCTGGGCGTTGGCTAGGGCCTCGGTGTAACGGCGTACAACCGCGAACGGTTGTACGCCCTACGTCCAGCCAAACACCTCCCTGGCATTCCGCGTACTAGCCTCCGCCAGTTCCTCCGCGCTCACCCCCCGCAACTCCGCCAGCGCCTCGCAGATCGCCGGCAGGTGCGCCGGGCTGTTGCGCTGGCCCGGGAACATCGCCGGGGCCATGTCCGGGGCGTCGGTTTCCAGCACGATCGAATCCAGCGGCAGCTCCGCCACCGTCTTGCGCAGGCGGTTGGCCTGCGGCCAGGTGGGCGCGCCGCCCAGGCCCAGGCGGAAACCCAGCCTGATGTATTCGCGGGCTTCCTCGCGGCTGCCGGCGAAGGCGTGGACAATGCCGCGGCGCGGCGGGCGGAAGCGCTTGAGGGTGGCGATCATCGCGGCGTGGGCGCGGCGCACGTGGAGCAGCACCGGCAGTTCGCAGTCGATGGCGATGCGCAGCTGTTCTTCGAACAGCGCTTGCTGCGCCTCGCGGTCCAGGTCTTCGAGGTAGTAGTCCAGGCCGATCTCGCCCACCGCGCACAGCTTCGGGTGGCCGGCCAGGCGCTGCAGGTGCTCGCGCAGGTCGCGCAGGTGTTCGGGGCGGTGCTGCGCCAGGTAGATCGGGTGCAGGCCCAGGGCGGCGTAGAGCGCGTCGTTCCGCTCGGCCAGTTGCAGCACCCGCTCCCAGTTCTCGCGGAACACCCCCAGCAGCACCTGGCGCTCCACGCCCAGTTCGGCGCAGCGTTGCAGCAGCGCCGGGCGGTCGGCGTCGAAGTCCGGGAAGTCGATGTGGTTGTGGGTGTCGACCAGGCGCATGGCGGTCACCCGGCGCGCAGCTTGAGGGTGCGCGGGATGGGGTGCACGCCGGGCCGGTAGTGCTCCTGCTCCACGGCCTCCAGGGCCAGTTCCAGGGCGCGGGCGGCGATCAGCGCGTGCTGCTGGGAGATGGCGTTGACCTTCAGCGGCACGAAGTCGAGCAACTGGGTGTCGCCGAAGGTGCCCAGGCGCAGGTCGCGCGGCCAGCCGCCGGGCAGCGCCTGGAACACATCGAAGACGCCCTCCAGCAACACGTAGGAGGTGGTGATCAATGCGTCCGGCAGGTAGCCCAGGCGCTGCAGCAGGCCCTCCATCAACTGGCGGCCGCACTCGCGGCTGAAGCTGGCGCCCTGTTCGATGAAGCGCTCGCCGCGAAAGCCCCGCAGGGCCTGTTCGAAACCGGCGCTGCGCTCCTGGCTGATGATCAGCTCCGGCCGCGCCCCGATCAGGGCGACGTGCCGCGGGGCGGGCGCCAGCAGGGTGGCGGTGAGGTGCTGGGCGGCGTCGCGGTCGTCGCTGACCACCGAGCAGAAGCGCTGCGGGTCGAGCTGGCGGTCGATGGCGATCACCGGCACGCCCTTGTCCAGCAGCAGTTGGTGGCTGTCGTCGTCGGCCGGCAGGCAGCTGGCTACCACCAGGGCGTCGCAGCGCCGCGCGCGGAACAGGTTCAGGACCTGGCGTTCGCTCTCCGGCTCGTCGTCGGAGCAGGCGATCAGCAACTGGTAGCCGCGGGCGCGGGCGCCCTGTTCGAGCAGCTTGGCGATGCGGGCGTAGCTGGGGTTCTCCAGGTCCGGGAGGATGAAGCCGAGGGTGCGCGTCTGCCCGCGGCGCAGGCTGGCGGCCTGCTGGTCGGGGTGGTAGCCGTGGGCCTCGATCACCGCGCGCACGCGTTCCACGGTGGCCGCGCTGATGCGCCGCTGCACGGCCTTGCCGTTGATGACGTAGCTGGCCGTGGTCACCGAGACCCCGGCCAGACGGGCGATATCACTGAGTTTCAACGCATACCCCGGCACTGCTGACTGACAACTGGAGGCTTCCAAGGATCACGCATTATCGGGTAACGTGCCAGTCTCAATAGGTGAAACGATTCAGCAAAAACTGTCCCCCTGCCTGCGGCCACCTATGCTGGTCACCAGGGACAGCCTCGCTGTTCACCCCAACAAGCGGATAACCGCCCCGTTCCGGCAGCCCGGCCTTCCTCCCGGGCGGGCCGGTGAGGAGAACGATGTGCTCGAACTGACCGCGCAGCAGGTCCGCATGCAACAGCGGGCCGCGGGCAAGCCGGCCGCCCTTGAACTGCTCTGCCAGGCCCTGGAGGCCGACGGCCTGGTCGAACCGGGCTACCTCGCCGGGCTCGAGGATCGCGAGGCCCAGGGCTCCACCTACCTCGGCCAGGGCATCGCCATCCCCCATGGCACCCCGCAGACCCGCGACTTGGTGCGCCGCACCGGCGTGCGCCTGCTGCACTTCCCCGAAGGCGTGGACTGGGGCGGCGGGCAGATCGTCTACCTGGCCATCGGCATCGCCGCGCGCTCGGACGAGCACCTGAACCTGCTGCAACTGCTGACCCGCGCCCTGGGCGAGGGCGACACCGGCGCGGTGCTGCGCCAGGCGCAGGACGCCGAGCAGTTGCTGAAGGCGTTGCGTGGCGCGCCGCAGCCCCTGGCGCTGGACGCGCAACTGGTGGCCCTGGGGCAGGGCGCCGAGGACTTCGACGAACTGCTGCTGCTCGCCGCGCGCCGGCTGAAGGCCGCCGGCTGCGTGGAAAGCGGCTTCCTCGCCGCGCTGCAGCAGGGCGAGGCGCTGCCGCTGGGCGAAGGCCTGTGGTGGCTGGGCGGCGGGGAAAAGGTCAACCGCCCCGGCCTGGCCTTCGTCACCCCGCAGCGCGAGCTGCAGCATGCCGGCCTGCCCCTGCGCGGGCTGTTCTGCCTGGCCGAGCGCGGCGACGCCGCACGCGCTGCGCTGGAGCGCCTGTGCGACCTGCTGGTGGACGGCCGCGGCAGCGAGCTGGCGCGGGCCGCCTCGGTGCGCGCGGTGCTGGAGGCCCTGGGCGGCGAACTGTCGGTGGACTGGCCGAGCCTGCGCGTGCCCCTGGCCAACCCCCACGGCCTGCACGCGCGGCCCTCGCAGGTGCTGATGCAGATGGCCCGCGACTTCGATGGCGAGATCCGCGTGCGCATCGCCGACAGCGATGCCGCGCCCGTGTCCATCCGCAGCCTGAGCAAGCTGCTCAGCCTGGGCGCGCGGCGCGGCCAGGTGCTGGAGTTCTTCGCCGAACCCGCGATCGCCGAGGCGGCCCTGCCGGCCCTGCGCGAGGCAGTGGAGCAGGGTCTGGGCGAGGAGGTCCTGCCGCTGGCGGAGGCGCCCGTGGAGCCCGAGGCGCCCGCCGTGCCGGAAGCCCCGCAGCCCGAGCCGGCCCGGGGCGAATGGCTGGCCGCCATCGCCGCCGCGCCGGGCATCGCCAGCGGCCCGGCGCACCTGCAGGTGGAGCCGACCTTCCGCTACCCGGCCCGCGGCGAATCCCCCGAGATCGAGGCGCAGCGCCTGGCCGAGGCCAAGGCCGCCGTCGCCACGGAGATCGAGGCCCTGGTGGAGAGCAGCCGGAGCAAAGCGGTACGCGACATCTTCGTCACCCACCAGGCCCTGCTCGACGACCCCGAACTGGGCGCCGAGGTGGCCGTGCGACTGGCCGACGGCGCCAGCGCCGAAGCGGCCTGGCACGCGGTGATCGAACAGGCCGCCAGCCAGCAGGAGGCCCTGGGCGACGCCCTGCTCGCCGAGCGCGCGGCGGACCTGCGCGACCTCGGCCGCCGGGTGCTGGCGCGCCTGTGCGGGGTGAGCCTGCTCGCGGAGCCGGCGCAACCGTACATCCTGGTCATGGACGAGGTCGGCCCCTCCGACGTGGCACGGCTGGACCCCGAACGCGTGGCCGGCATCCTCACCGTACGCGGCGGCGCCACTTCCCACAGCGCCATCATCGCCCGCGCCCTGGGCATTCCCGCCCTGGTCGGCGCCGGCGAAGGGCTGCTGGCGCTGCCGCCGGGCACGCCGCTGCTGCTCGACGGCGAACGCGGCCGCTTCGTGGTGGCGCCCGCGGACGAAGTGCTCGAACAGGCCCTGCGCCAGCGCGAGGAGCGCCTGCGCCACCAGGCCCTGGCCGAGGCGCGCCGCCACGAGCCGGCACGCACCCGCGACGGCCATGGGGTGGAAGTCTGCGCCAACCTCGGCGACAGCGCCGGCGCCGCCCAGGCGGTGGAACTGGGCGCCGAAGGCGTGGGCCTGCTGCGCAGCGAATTCGTCTTCCTCGACAGCCCGCGCGCGCCGGACCTGGCGGCCCAGGAAGCCGAGTACCGCCGCGTGCTCGATGCCCTCGGCGGCCGCCCGCTGGTGGTCCGCACCCTCGACGTGGGCGGCGACAAGCCGCTGCCGTACTGGCCGATCGCGGCCGAGGCCAACCCCTACCTGGGCGTGCGCGGCATCCGCCTGACGCTGCAGCGCCCGCAGATCTTCGAGACGCAGCTGCGCGCCCTGCTGCAGGCCGCCGCCGGCCGGCCGCTGCGGATCATGTTCCCGATGGTCGGCCAGGTCGAGGAGTGGCGCCAGGCGCGCGACCTGGCGCTGGCCCTGCGCGAGGAGTACGACTGCGCCGACCTGCAGCTGGGCATCATGGTCGAGGTGCCCTCGGCGGCGCTGCTGGCGCCGGTGCTGGCGCGCGAGGTGGACTTCTTCAGCGTCGGCACCAACGACCTGACGCAGTATGCCCTGGCCATCGACCGCGGCCACCCGACGCTGTCCGCCCAGGCCGACGGCCTGCACCCGGCGGTGCTGCAACTTATCGACATGACCGTGCGCGCCGCCCATGCCCACGGCAAGTGGGTGGGCGTGTGCGGCGAGCTGGCCGCCGACGCCCAGGCGCTGCCGGTCCTGCTGGGGCTGGCGGTGGACGAGCTGAGCGTGTCCGCGCGCAGCATCCCGCTGGTGAAGCAGGGCGTGCGCGAGCTGGACATGGGCCGGGCCCGCGAACTGGCCAGCGCCGCCCTCGGCCTGGCCTCGGCGGCGGAGGTCCGCGCCCTGGTGGCGCGGGCGCTGGGGGAGGCACGCTGATGGCCCGTATCCTCAGCCTTACCCTGAACCCGGCGCTGGACCTCACCGTGCGCCTGCGCAGCCTGGAACTGGGCGCGGTGAACCGCAGCGAGGCGGTGCTGGCCCAGGCCGCCGGCAAGGGCCTGAACGTGGCACAGGTGCTCGCCGACCTCGGCCACGAACTGAGCGTGGGCGGCTTCCTCGGCGCCGACAATGCCGAAGCCTTCGAGGCGCTGTTCCGCCGCCGCGGCTTCCGCGACGCCTTCGTCCGCGTGCCGGGCGAGACGCGCAGCAACATCAAGCTGGCCGAGCGCGGCGGGCGCATCACCGACCTCAACGGCCCGGGCCTGGAAGTGGACGCTGCTGCCCGGCAGCGCCTGCTCGACGGCCTGGACGAACTGACCGTCGGCCAGGACCTGGTGGTGGTGGCCGGCAGCCTGCCGCGCGGCGTGGAGCCGCAGTGGCTGCGCGAGCTGCTGCTGCGCCTGAAGCACCTGGGCCTGCGGGTGGCCCTGGACAGCAGCGGCGAGGCCCTGCGCCAGGGGCTGGCGGCCGGGCCCTGGCTGGTCAAGCCGAACGCCGAGGAGCTGGCCGAGGCCTGTGGCCCGGCGGGCGAGGGCGGTCTCGATGCCCAGGCCCGCGCCCTGCGCGCCGGCGGCATCGAGCACCTGGTGCTTTCCGAGGGCGCCGAGGGCGTGCGCTGGTACGGCCCGGAGGGGCTGTGGCAGGCGACGCCGCCGAAGGTCGAGGTGGCCAGTACCGTGGGCGCCGGCGATTCGCTGCTGGCGGCGATGGTCGACGGTCTGCTCGCCGGCCGGCCCGCCGAACAGGTGCTGCGCCAGGCCACCGCGGTGGCCGCCCTGGCGGTGACCCAGTTCGACTTCGGCATCGCCGACCGCGAGCGCCTGGCCCGCCTGCAGGCGCAGGTGGCGGTGCGCGCGCTGGATTGATTCGCCCGCCCGGCTGCGTCGGGCGGCGCCATGACAAGAGGTACCACGATGAATCTTGCCCTGATCACTGCCTGCCCCAACGGCCAGGTCACCAGCCTGCTCAGCGCGCGCCTGCTGCGCGCCGCCGCCGAGCGCCTGGGCTGGTCGGTGTGCGTCGAGAGCAACCAACCGCAGCGCCCCGAGGCGCGCCTGAGCGCCGAGCAGATCGCCGCCGCCGACCTGGTGCTGGTGGTCAGCAGCCAGCCGCTGGAGCTTTCCCGCTTCGCCGGCAAGCGCCTGGTCCAGGCCCGCCCGGCCGAAGCCCTGGCGGAACCGGCGGCCTTCCTCCAGCGCGCCGCGGCCGAGGCCCTGCCCTGGCAAGGCACCGCCGAACCGCAAGCCGAGGCCAGGGCGGTGCGGGTGGTGGCGGTGACCGCCTGCCCCACCGGCGTGGCGCACACCTTCATGGCCGCCGAGGCGTTGCAGCAGGCCGCCGAACGCCTGGGCTGGCAGTTGCGGGTGGAAACCCAGGGCTCGGTGGGCGCGCGCAACCCGCTGTCGGCCGAGGACATAGCCGCCGCCGACGTGGTGCTGCTGGCCGCCGACATCGAGGTGAACGCCGAGCGCTTCGTCGGCAAGCGCATCTTCCGCTGCGGCACCGGCGTGGCCCTGAAGCAGCCCGAAGCGACCCTGAAGAAGGCCTTGCAGGAAGGCACTGCGGAAAGCACTGTCGCCGCCGCCGCGTCGAAGCCGGCCAAGGGCGAGGCGCGCGGGCTGTACAAGCACCTGCTGACTGGCGTGTCCTTCATGCTGCCGATGGTGGTGGCCGGCGGCCTGCTGATCGCGCTGTCCTTCGTGTTCGGCATCGAGGCGTTCAAGCAGCCGGGCACCCTGGCCGCGGCGCTGATGCAGATCGGCGGCGAGAGCGCCTTCAAGCTGATGGTGCCGATGCTCGCCGGCTACATCGCCTGGTCCATCGCCGACCGCCCGGGCCTGGCGCCGGGGATGATCGGCGGCCTGCTGGCCAGCAGCCTGGGCGCGGGCTTCCTCGGCGGCATAGTCGCCGGCCTGCTGGCCGGCTATTCGGCGCGGGCGGTCAGCCAGTGGCTGAAGCTGCCGCAGAGCCTGGAGGCGCTCAAGCCGATCCTGCTGATCCCGCTGCTGTGCAGCCTGTTCACCGGGCTGGTGATGATCTACGTGGTGGGCAAGCCGGTGGCCGGGCTGATGGGCGCGCTGACCGACTTCCTCGCCGGCATGGGCACGGCCAACGCCATCCTCCTCGGCCTGCTGCTCGGCGGCATGATGTGCGTGGACCTCGGCGGGCCGATCAACAAGGCCGCCTACGCCTTCTCCGTGGGCCTGCTGGCCTCGCAGAGCTACGCCCCGATGGCGGCGACCATGGCCGCCGGCATGGTCCCGCCGATCGGCATGGGCCTGGCCACCCTCCTGGCCCGGCGCAAGTTCGCCCGGAGCGAGCGCGAGGCCGGCAAGGCGGCGCTGGTGCTGGGCCTGTGCTTCATCTCCGAAGGCGCCATTCCCTTCGCCGCCAGGGACCCGCTGCGGGTGCTGCCGGCCAGCGTGGTGGGCGGCGCGCTGACCGGGGCGCTGTCGATGTACTTCGGCTGCAAGCTGCTGGCGCCCCATGGCGGGCTGTTCGTGTTGCTGATTCCCAATGCGATGAACCACGCGCTGATGTACCTGCTGGCGATCGTCGCGGGGAGCGTGGTGACGGGGGGGCTGTATGCGCTGCTCAAGCGGGATGAGGTGCAGGGGATGGTGGGGGTGCCGGAGCGGGCTGCTGAGTGATTCCGTTGGGCAATGCACCGGTGCCAGTTCCAAGAGCGCCCTCTCCCTAACCCTCTCCCTGAAGGGAGAGGGGACCGTTCGGAGTGCTCGGATATTTCAGAGTCAGCCGGCAGCTCTGCAGTTTCCGGCTAAAACCATGCTCATCTCGGCACGGACAAGCCCCCTCTCCCTTCAGGGAGAGGGCTGGGGAGAGGGGGCGGAGTCAACCTGCTACACCACAGCCCCCGGGAAACACGGTTCGCGAGCAAGCTCGCTCCTACGAAGAGCCGCTCTCAGGCACTGCGCCGCAACGGCTGCTCCTGCGCCGGCACCGGCAGGCGGTGCGAGTCGCCGCGGCCCATGGCGAAGTACTCGAAGCCATAGCGCGCCATCCGCTCCGGATCGTAGAGGTTGCGCCCGTCGAAGATCACCGGCGCCTTCAGTCGGCTGGCCAGCAGTTCGAAGTCCGGCGCCTTGAACTGCTGCCACTCGGTGCAGACCACCAGTGCATCGGCGCCGCCCAGGGCCGCCTCGGGGGTGCCCATCAGCGTCAGGCGCTCGTCGTGGCCGTACAGGCGCTGGGCCTCGGGCATGGCCTCGGGGTCGAAGGCGCGGACCTTGGCCCCGGCCGCCCACAGCGCTTCCATCAGCGCGCGGCTGGGGGCGTCGCGCATGTCGTCGGTGTTGGGTTTGAACGACAAACCCCAGAGGGCGAAGGTGCGGCCCTTGAGGTTGCCGCCGAAGTAGGCGTCGATGCGTTCGAACAGCTTGTGCTTCTGGCGCTGGTTGATGGCCTCCACCGCGCGCAGCAGGTCGCTGGAGCAGTGCGCGTCGTCCGCGCTGTGGATCAGGGCCTGGACGTCCTTGGGGAAGCAGGAGCCGCCGTAGCCGCAGCCGGGGTAGATGAAGTGGTAGCCGATGCGCGGGTCGGCGCCCATGCCTTGGCGCACCGCCTCGATGTCGGCGCCCAGGTGCTCGGCCAGCTCGGCGATCTGGTTGATGAAGCTGATCTTGGTGGCGAGCATGCAGTTGGCGGCGTACTTGGTCAGCTCCGCGCTGCGCAGGTTCATGCACAGGATGCGCTCGTGGTTGCGGTTGAAGGGCTCGTAGATCTCGCGCATCACGTCCAGCACCTCGGCTCGCTCGCAGCCGATGACGATGCGGTCCGGGCGGCGGCAGTCGGCCAGGGCCGAGCCTTCCTTGAGGAATTCCGGGTTGGACACGATATCGAAGTCCAGGCTGCGGCCATGCTGGCTCAACACCTTGTGGACGTGCGCCTTGACCAGGTCGCCGGTGCCCACCGGCACCGTGGATTTCTCGACGATCACCACCGGCGCCTTGCGGTGCAGGGCGATGCCCTCGGCCACCGCGAACACCGCGGCCAGGTCGGCCGAGCCGTCGGCGCGCGGCGGCGTGCCCACGGCGATGAACTGCACCAGGCCGTGGGCCGCAGCGACTTCCACTTCGCTGGTGAAGCGCAGGCGGCCGGCCTCCAGGTTCTCCTTCACCAGCTCGGCCAGGCCGGGTTCGTAGATGCTCACCTGGCCGCGCTGCAGCTTGGCGACCTTGGCCTGGTCGATGTCCATGCAGACCACGTCGTGGCCCACTTCGGCCATGACCGCGGCCTGCACCAGGCCGACGTAGCCGATCCCGAATACACTGATTTTCATGGTGGTGTCCCTAGTGGTTACAGGTGGTTCGAGGGCGCCGGCCCGGCGCTGGAGCCAGCATGCCGCTGCTTCGTTACGGTTCTCTTGCCGCGCGGCGCGTTGATGGCCAGCACGCCGGCGATCACCAGGGCCACGCCCAGGGCGCCGCGGGCGCTCGGTGGCTCGCCGAAGCCGGGCAGCGCGGCCGCGCCCAGGTAGACCAGGGCGTAGCTGATGCTCAGCAGCGAATAGGCGCGGCCCAGGGGCAGGTGGCGCAGGGCGCCCAGCCAGCACAGCAGCGACAGGGCGTAGGCCAGCACGGCGGCGGCGAGCACGCCCAGCAGCGGCAGGGGGTGGCTGCCCGGCGCTTCCAGCCATTGCGCGGGGGCGGGCAGCCGCGCCATGGCCCAGCGCATGCCCAGCTGGGCAGCGCTGACCAGGGCCACGCTGCCCAGGGCCAGGGCGAAGCCGCGGACCCGGCTCATGCCTGCAGCCCCAGCAGCGCCACGCCGCCGACGATCAGGGCGGTGCCCAGCCAGTGGCGCGCATCGACGTGCTCGCCGAACAGCAGGCGCGCGGCCAGGGTGACCAGCACGAAGTTCAGGCTCAGCATCGGGTAGGCCAGGCCCACCGGCAGGCGCTGCAGCACCAGCAGCCAGAGCAGCAGGGCCGCGCCCAGGCAGGCCATGGCCAGCAGCAGCCAGGGCGACAGCAGCTTGCCCGTAAGGCTGAGGCTGCGTTCGCGCCAGCCCTCCACGGCGAGCTTCTGGGCGACCTGGCCGAGGCAGGTGAGCAGGCACACGGCGGCGAGCAGCGCGGCGGTCATGGCGCGGCCTGCGGGATCAGCAGGAAGACCAGATGGTTCTCCCGGTAGCTGGTGGCGTCCCGCGGCATCAGCGCCAGCTCGGCCTCGTCGCCGGGGCTGTTGACGCGCAGGATCACCCCCACCGGGCCCTGGCGGCGCGCCGCGGCGAGCCAGGCGGGGAACTGTTCGAGGCCGATGCGCCGGCCACTGGCGTCGGGGTAGCCGAGGCCGTATTTCAGCTCGCCCTCGGTGTTGAGCAGGAACACCTCGCTGCGCCCGGTGCGCCAGGCCAGCGCCGAGGCGGCGCCCAGGTCGTTGCTCAGCAGGGTGGTGGCCGTGCCCAGCTCGTCCAGGTACTGGGCGATGAACTGGTCGGGCATCTTGCTGTTGACCATGCGCTCGGGCAGCGCCGCCGGCGCCGCGGCCACCAGCAGCCAGGCAGCCAGCGCCGGGGCAGCCCACAGCTGCTGCGGGCGCAGCCACTGCAGGGCGCCGCACAGGGCCCAGAGGGCGCAGACCAGGCCGACCAGCAGCAGGCTCGGCAGTTGCTGGTGGTACAGCGCTTTCTTCGCCTGCAGGAACACCAGCGCGGCCAGGCCGAGCAGGCCCAGCAGCAGGTTCAGCGCGCCGTTCAGGCGCAGCGCCCCTAGGCGTCCGCGCTCCAGGGCGCTGGCCAGGGCATCGGCCATCAGCAGGGCCAGCGGCGCGAAGCAGGGCATGATGTAGGTCGGCAGCTTGCCCTTGGCCAGGCTGAAGAACAGGAAGGGCATCAGGAACCACAGCAGCAGGAATGCCGCATGGGGCTCGCGGCGCGCCTGCCAGCCGCGCTGGAAGGCGGCGGGGACGAGCAGCGTCCAGGGCGCCGCGCAGGCGAACAGCAGCGGCACGAAGAACCAGAACGGCCGCGCATGCTGGGCGTCGCTGCCGGCGAAGCGCTGGATGTGCTCGTGCCAGAAGAAGAAATGCCAGAAGTCCGCTTCGCGCAGGTGCACCGCCAGCACCCAGGGCAGGCTGGCCAGCAGCGCCACCAGCACCGCCAGCGGGCCGAGCAGGAACAGCTCGCGCAGGCGCCGGCGCCACAGCGCATAGGGCAGGGCCACCAGCACCGGCAGCAGGCCGGCGAGGAAGCCCTTGGTCATGAAGCCCATGGCGCAGGCCGCGCCCAGCAGCGCCCAGGCGCCCAGGCGGGCGCGGGGGGCGGCGGCCTCGAAGGCGAACCACAGGGCGAACAGGCTCAGGTTCACCCACAGGGTGAACTGCGGGTCGAGGTTGGCGTAGCCGGCCTGGCCGGCGATCAGCGCGAAGCTGGCGTAGAGCAGCGCGGCGGTCCACGCCCGGCCCGGCTGCGGCCACAGCCGCCGGGCCAGCAGCCAGACCAGCAGGGTGCTGCAGGCGCTGACCAGCACCGAGGCGACGCGCACGCCGAACAGGTTCTCGCCGAACAGCGCCTGGCCCAGGGCCACCAGCCAGTAGCCGGCGATGGGCTTCTCGAAGTAGCGCAGGCCGAGGAAGTGCGGCGCCACCCAGTCGCCGCGCTGCAGCATTTCCTGGGCGGCCTGGGCGTAGCGCGCCTCGTCGGGTATCCACAGGCCGTGCAGGCCCAGCGGCACCAGGAAGAACAACAGCAGGACGGCCGCGGCCAGCAGCCCGTAGCGCCGGCTCATCGCTGCACGCCCAGCCAGCCTTCGCGGCCCGCCAGGCTGCCGCGGCGCAGTTCGCCCAGCGGCAATGTCGCCGGGTCGGCCGGCAGCAACTGGCCGAGGGGGTGGAAGTGGATGCCGCCCTCGCGAGCATGGCCCAGCAACTGGCGGAAGGCATCGGCCATGACGATGCCTTCCACCTCGGCGTGCACGGTGTAGACGTTCAGCGCCTGCGGGCGGAACCGGGTCATGATGAAGTCGTTGAAGGCGCCGGCGAGGACCGCCGTGCCCACCACCTCGTCGAAGGTCGGCAGGTCCACCGGCACCTGCGGGGTGCCCGGGCGGCCGTCGGCCAGGCGCGGGCGGAACGGCGCGCTGCCGCGGCAGTCGCTGTTGTAGCGGAAGCCGAAGGCCTCCTTGGCCTGCACGGTGCGCTCGTCGGCGCGCCAGCCGGCCACCGCCGAGCAGTCCACGCGGCGGCCGAGGATGTCGCTCAGGCTGTCCACGCCCAGGGCGATCTGCCGGTGCAACTGCTCGGCGCTCCAGCGCCCGGCGTTGGCCTGCCAGCCGTGGTGGTCCCAGGCGTGCAGGCCAACCTCGTGGCCGGCCGCCTGGGTGCGCCGCATCAGCGGGCCGAGGTCGCGGCCGATGGGCCGGCCGGGCCAGGCGGTGCCGGCCAGGAGGATGTCCCAGCCATACAGGCTGGCGGCCTTCGAGCGCAGCATCTTGCCCAGGAAGCGCGGCCGCGCCAGGCGCCACAGGTGGCGGCCCATGTTGTCCGGGCCGACGCTGAAGAAGAAGGTCGCCCTGATCCCGGCCTCGTCGAGCATGTCGAGCAGCCGCGGCACGCCGTCGCGGGTGCCGCGGTAGGTGTCGACGTCGATGCGCAGACCGGCCTGCATCAGCTGGCGAGCCTCGGCTTGCCGGCCTGCCGCTGTTCGGCGATGGCCTCGCACAGGAAGAAGTCGAGGGTCTTGGCGATGGTCTCGCGCAGGGGCACGCTCGGCTCCCAGTCCAGCAGGCGGCGGGCGTTGTCGATGCTCGGCTTGCGGTGCGCCACGTCCTGGTAGCCGTCGCCGTAGAAGCTGCGGCTTTCCACCTCGCGGAAGCCGGCGAAGGGCGGGAAGTGCGCGCGCAGCGGGTGGGCCTCGAACTGGCGCAGCAGTTCCTCGCCCAGCTCGCGGATGCTCGCCTCGTTGTCCGGGTTGCCGATGTTGACGATCTGCCCGTCGCAGCGTCCGCCTGCGTTGTCGACGATGCGCGCCAGGGCCTCGATGCCGTCGTCCACGTCGGTGAAGCAGCGCTTCTGCGCGCCGCCGTCGACCAGGCGGATCGGCGTGCCTTCCACCAGGTGCAGGATCAGCTGGGTGATGGCCCGCGAGCTGCCGATGCGCGCCGAGTCCAGGCGGTCCAGGCGCGGGCCCATCCAGTTGAACGGGCGGAACAGGGTGAAGCGCAGGCCCTTCTGGCCGTAGGCCCAGATCACCCGGTCGAGCAGTTGCTTGGACACCGAGTAGATCCAGCGCTGCTTGTTGATCGGGCCCACCACCAGGTTCGAGCTGTCCTCGTCGAAGCTGGCGTCGCTGCACATGCCGTACACCTCGGAGGTGGACGGGAAGATCACCCGCTTGCCGTACTTCACGCAGTAGCGGACCAGCTTGAGGTTCTCCTCGAAGTCCAGCTCGAACACCCGCAGCGGGTTGCGGGTGTATTCGATGGGGGTGGCGATGGCCACCAGCGGCAGCACCACATCGCACTTCTTGATGTGGTACTCGATCCACTCGCTGTGGATGCCGATGTCGCCCTCGACGAAGTGGAAGTCCGGGTTGCTCTTCAGCCGCTCGATGGCGTCGGAGCCGATGTCCAGGCCGTAGACCTCGTAGCCGCCGTCGCGCAGCAGGCGCTCGGAGAGGTGGTTGCCGATGAAGCCGTTGACGCCGAGTATCAGCACCCGCGTCTTGCGCCTGGGCTTGGCCAATGCATGCAGCCGCGAACCCGCCACCAGGCCCATCTCGCGGGCCAGTTGCGGGCCGGCGAGGTAGAGGCCGGCGTCGCCCTGCTGGCCGGCGACTATCTCCAGGCTGTCTTCGCCGCAGGCGATGCGCAGCGGCTCCACGCCCAGCACGGCGCCGGCCGGGCGGCCCTGGTTGCCGGGCACCACCTTCGACTGCCAGACGATCAGCTTGCGCTCGCCCACCGGGGCGAAGGCGCCGGGGTAGGGCTGGGTCACCGCGCGCACCAGGTTGTGCAGCTCGCGGGCCGGGCGGCGCCAGTCGAGCAGGCCGTCGGCAGGTGTGCGGCGGCCGAAGTAGCTGGCCTGGTTCTCGTCCTGCTCGCGTTCGACGAAGTCGCCTTCGCGCAGCGCCGGCAACACCCGGCCGAGCAGCTCGGCGGCGCACTCGCGCAATTTTCCGTGCAGGCTCAGGGCGGTGTCGTCCTCGTCGATGGCGACGCGCTGCTGGGCGACGATGGCGCCAGCGTCGGCGCGCTTGACCATGCGGTGCAGGGTCACGCCGGTCTCGCTCTCGCCATTGACCAGCACCCAGTTGGCCGGGGCGCGGCCACGGTAGCGCGGCAGCAGCGAGCCGTGCAGGTTGAAGGCGCCACGGCTGGCGCAGGCCAGCAGTTCGTCGCCGAGCAGGTGGCGGTAGTAGAACGAGAAGATGTATTGCGGTTGCAGCTCGCGGATGCGCGCGACCCATAGCGGGTGGTTGACGTCCTCCGGGGCGTGCACCGGGATGCCGCGCTGTGCGCACAGCTGCGCCACCGAGCCGAAGAAGCGGTTCTCCCGCGGGTCGTCGGCATGGGTGAAGACCGCGTCGATCTGGTAGCCGGCGGCCAGCAGGGCTTCGATGCCGGCGCAGCCGATGTCGTGGTAGGCGAATACGAGGGTCTTGGCGCTCATTGGGCGAGGGACTCGACGACAGGGGAAGGGGAGATCGACGCGGTGCCGGCGGTGGGCAGGGCGGCACCGCGCGCCACGCGCTCGATGAAGAAGCGCGGGCGGGCGCGCACGTCGTTGTACATGCGGCCCAGGTACTCGCCGAGCAGGCCCATGCCCACCAGTTGCGCGCCGGTGAAGATGAACAGGATGGCGAACAGCACGAACAGGCCGTCGCCGGCCCAGGCCGCGCCGAACAGCAGGCGCAGCACCAGCAGCAGGACGCCGAAGGCCACGCCGGCCACGGCCATGCCGCCGCCGACCAGGCTGAGCAGGCGCAGCGGGCTGGTGGTCATGCAGGTGACCAGGTCGAACATCAGGTTGATCAGGCGCAGGAAGTCGTACTTCGACTCGCCGTGCTCGCGCTCGGCGTGGCCGACGACGATCTCGCTGGTGTGGCGGGCGAAGCCGTTGGCCAGGATCGGGATGAAGGTGCTGCGCTCGCGGCAGGCCAGCATGGCCTTGACGATGCCGCGGCGGTAGGCGCGCAGCATGCAGCCGTAGTCGCTCATGGCCACGCCGGTGGAGCGCTGCACGGCCAGGTTGATCAGCCGCGACGGCCAGCGGCGCAGGGCCGAGTCCCGGCGGTTGCCGCGCACCGTGCCGACCACGTCGTAGCCCAGCGCGGCCTGCTCGACCAGGCGCGGGATTTCCTCCGGCGGGTTCTGCAGGTCGGCGTCGAGGGTGATCACCAGGTCGCCGCGGCACTGCTCGAAGCCGGCCATGATCGCCGCGTGCTGGCCGTAGTTGCGGTTGAGGATGACCGCCAGCACGTGGCTGCCGGGGGCCTCGGCGGCTTCCAGGATGAGCTCGGCGGAACGGTCGCGGCTGCCGTCGTCGACCAGCACCAGCTCGTAGGCGCGGCCGAGCTGGCGGCAGGCCGCCTCGCTGCGGCGCAACAGCTCGGGCAGGCTGGCTTCTTCGTTGTAGACCGGGATGACCACGGAGACGCAGTCGATGGCGTAGGGTTTCACGGGGTTCACCGCAGGAGGGTTTCGCAGGCCCCGACCACGCGCGCCAGGTCGGCCTCGGTCATGTCGGGGAACAGCGGGATGGAACACAGGCGCGCCGAGTTCCATTCGGTGGCGGGCAGGCTGAGGCCGGGGAAGCGCTGGCGGTACCAGCTGTGCAGGTGGGTGCCGATGAAGTGGATGCCGCTGCCGATGCCGCGCTGCTGCAGGGCCTGCATGAAGGCGTCGCGATCGATGCCGCAGGCCTGCTCGTCGATGCGCAGGATGAACAGGTGCCAGGCGTGCCGCTGCGGGTAGCCGGGCACGGCCAGCGGCTGCACCGGCAGGTGCGCCAGGCGCTCCCGGTACTGCTCGGCCAGTTCGGCGCGGCGCGCGTTGAGGGCGTCCAGGCGCTGCAACTGCACCAGCGCGATGGCGGCGTTGATGTCGGTGAGGTTGTACTTGAAGCCCGGCTCGGTCACCTGCGCCTGGGGCTTGCGGCCGTGGCTCAGGCGGTCGTAGGCGTCCACGCCCAGGCCGTGGAACTTCAGGGTGCGCACGCGGTTGGCCAGGGCCTCGTCGTCGCTGACGAACATCCCGCCTTCGGCGCAGGTCATGTTCTTGATCGCGTGGAAGGAGAAGATCGCCGTGCCGCGCGCGCCGACGTGGCGGCCGCGGTAGCGGGTGCCGGCGGCGTGGGCGGCGTCCTCGATCACCGCGATGCCGTGTTTTTCGGCCAGCGCGTAGAGCGGGTCCAGGTCGAAGGCGGCGCCGGCATAGTGCACCGGGACTATCGCTTTCGTGCGCGGGGTGATGGCCGCCTCGATGCGCGCGGCGTCGGTCATCAGGGTGTCGCGGTCGACGTCGACGAACACCGGGGTGGCGCCCAGCAGGCAGATCATGTTGGCGGTGGACACCCAGGTCTGCGACGGGGTGATCACCTCGTCGCCCGGGCCGATGCCCAGGGCCAGCAGGGCGATGTGCATGGCGCCGGTGGCCGAGGCCACGGCCACGGCGTGCCGGCAGCCGACGTAGTCGGCGAAGCGCTGCTCCAGCAGCTGGTTTTTCGGGCCGGTGGTGATCCAGCCGGAGCCGAGCACTTCATTGACGGCCTGGATTTCCTCGGCGCCGATGCTGGGCCGGGAGAAGGGGAGGAAGGGGTTGTCCATGCACTTCACGGGGTGGTGGCGATTGTCTGGGGTCATGCTCGCCGAGCAATCGTTAAGAACCCGTTATGGGCATGTTCGAAAAATGTCGCGGCGCCACCCGCACCCTCGCGGGGCAGGGTGAACGGGACCGCGCGGGCCGCTTCGGGCGCGCCTCCAGGCTCGTCGGTGCCTGCCGCGCCAGGCGCCGGAACGGGGCCTGCAGGGCGCGGCCGCTCTATTCCGGGGCAAATTGAACGATCGCTCGAAATGGCCGGAAAACACTGTTGAACACTCGTTCATTCGTGGTTATGGTGATGCCACGCCCCGCGGCCCGGCAGCATTCCAGCCGCGGGTTCTCCGTCATTCGGGTGAGGTCCGTGCATGCGTTATTCGTCGCTTGTGGACAGGATGGTCGGGCCGGGCGCAGCCGCCTGGGATATCCACTACGCCGCCGTGGCGGCGCAACGCGCCGGGGAGGATGCGATCGTCCTCAGCGTCGGCGATCCGGACTTCGCCACGCCGGCCTTCATCACCGACGCCGCGGTGGCCGCGCTGCAGGCCGGCGATACCCACTACAGCGACGTGGCCGGGCGCCCGGAACTGCGCCAGGCCATCGCAGACCTGTACCGGCGACGCTTCGACCTGCCGCTGGGCGCGGACAACGTCATCGTCCTCGCCGGCGCACAGAACGCCCTGTTCGCCGCCGCCCTGTGCCTGCTGGAGGCCGGTGACGAAGTCATCGTCTTCGACCCGGTCTACGTCACCTACGAAGCCACCCTCAAGGCCACCGGCGCGAAGCTGGTGGCGGTGCCGACCCCCGCCGGCAACGGCTTCCGCCTCGACGCCGCGGCCCTGGAGGCGGCCATCACCCCGCGCACCCGGGCGATCTTCTTCGCCAACCCGAACAACCCCACCGGCGTGGTCATGCGCCCCGACGAGCTGCGCGCCATCGCCGCCGTCGCCGAGCGCCACGACCTCTGGGTGGTGGTGGACGAGGTGTACGAGGCGCTGACCTTCGAGCAGCCGCACCAGAGCTTCGCCGCGCTGCCGGGCATGGCCGCGCGCACCCTGAGCCTGGGCAGCCTGTCCAAGTCCCACGCCATGACCGGCTGGCGCGCCGGCTGGATAGTCGCCGAGCCGACGCTGGTGACGCACATCGAGAACCTGGCGCTGAACATGCTCTACGGTCTGCCCGGCTTCGTGCAGGAGGCCGCGCTGGCAGCGGTGCGGCAGCACGACCAGGTGGCCGCCGGCATGCGCGAGGTCTACCGCCGCCGCCGCGACCTGGTCGTGCAGCGCCTGGCGCGCAGCCCGCGGTTGCAGGTGCTGAGCCCCGAGGCCGGGATGTTCGTGATGGTCGACGTGCGCGGCACCGGCCTGAGCTCCCTGGACTTCGCCTGGCAGCTGTTCCGCGCCCGCGGCGTGTCGGTGCTCGACGCCGCCGCCTTCGGCCCCCAGGCCGACGGATTCGTGCGGCTGTCCTTCACCCAGGCCGACGAGACCCTGGCCGAGGCCTGCGAACGGATTCTCGGCTTCGTCGAGGGCTTGCCTGAACCTGTAGGAGCGGGCCCTGCCCGCGAATCGCGCGCAGGGCGCGCTCCTACACAGAGCGTACCGGCACAGCCCGCCGGCAAGCCGGTGATCGAAGTCCGCGACCTGCACAAGCGCTTCGGCCAGTTCGAGGTGCTCAAGGGCGTGTCGCTGTCGGCCCGCGAGGGCGGCGTGGTGTCGCTGATCGGCGCCAGCGGCTCGGGCAAGAGCACCCTGCTGCGCTGCATCAACATGCTGGAGGTGCCCAACGCCGGCAGCGTCAGCGTCGATGGCGAGACCATCCGCCTCGACCAGGACCGCCACTGCGAGCCGCGGGTGGCCGACCAGAAGCAGCTGACGCGGATCCGCTCGCGGCTGGGCATGGTGTTCCAGAACTTCAACCTGTGGCCGCACCGCACGGTGCTGGAAAACCTGATGGAGGCGCCGACCTTCGTCCTCCACGAGAACAAGGCCGAGGCCCGCGAACGCGCCGAGGCGCTGCTGGCGCGGGTGGGCCTGGCGGAGAAGCGCAACGAATACCCGGCCTTCCTCTCCGGCGGCCAGCAGCAGCGCGTGGCCATCGCCCGCGCCCTGGCGGTGCGGCCGAAGGTGATGCTGTTCGACGAGCCGACCTCGGCGCTGGACCCGGAGCTGGTCGGCGAGGTGCTGCGGGTGATCCGCTCGCTGGCCGAGGAGGGCCGCACCATGATCCTGGTGACCCACGAGATGGCCTTCGCCCGTGACGTCTCCAGCCACGTGGCCTTCCTCCACCAGGGCCTGATCGAGGAGGAGGGCTCCCCCGAGGAGGTCTTCGCGCGGCCGCGCAGCGAGCGCTGCCGGCAGTTCGTCAACGCGCACCAGAATCGCTGAACCGGCCGCGGCGCGGCCACCTGACAAGCTTCTAGCACGACAAACCACAAGAAAGCGGAAGGGGCATCATGAACAGACAGGGTCTTTGCGGTTGGTTGGCGGGTGCGGCATTGCTGGCGGCGGGCATGGCCAGCGCGCAGGCGGAGACATTGCGCTTCGCCCTGGCGGCGGAGCCCTACCCGCCGTTCTCGGTGAAGCAGCCGGACGGCAGCTGGAGCGGCTTCGAGCCGGACCTGATCCACAAGGTCTGCGCGCAGATGCAGGCGCAGTGCGAGATCGACGAAGTGGCCTGGGACGGCATCATCCCGGCGCTGCTGGCGAAGAAGGTCGACGTGATCTTCAACTCCCTGTCCATCACCGAAGAGCGCGAGAAGCAGATCGCCTTCAGCGTGCCCTACTACGACACCCCGGTGGCGGTGGCCGCGCCGGCCGCCAGCGACATAGTCGTCAGCCCCGAGGGGCTGAAGGGCAAGGTGATCGGCGTGCAGATCTCCACCGTCAGCTCCAACTACCTGAAGAAGTACTACGAGAAGATCGCCGACGTGCGCTACTACGACACCCAGGACTCGGTGAACGCCGACCTGGTGGCCGGGCGCATCGACCTGATGATGGCCGACGGCATCGCCGTGAACACCTTCCTCAAGTCGCCCGATGCCCAGGCGGCGGGCATCGTCAGCAAGGGCGAGGTGCCCCACGACCCACTGTTCGGCCGCGGCGTGGGCGCCGGCCTGCGCAAGGACGACACGGCGCTGAAGGCGAAGCTGGACGAGGCCATCGGCAAGCTGCTGGCCAGCGACGACTACAAGGCGCTGTCGGACAAGTACTTCGGCCTGAGCGTCGCGCCCAAGCAGCCGTGATGAACCGGCGCCGCCCGCCAGGCGGCGCCGCGCTTCGAGGACATCGCCATGCAATCCTATCTCGACCTCGTCGGCTTCGGCGCCCAGGGCTGGGGGCCGGCGCTGCTGCGCGGGCTGCTGGTCACCCTGCAGATTTCCTTCGGCGCCTTCCTGGTCGGCATGCTCATCGGCCTGGGTGCCGCCAGCGCCAAGCTCAGCGGCCCGCGCCCGCTGGCCGCCACCGCCCGCGGCTACACCACCCTGTGCCGGGCGGTGCCGGAGCTGCTGCTGATCCTGCTGCTGTACTACGTCGGCTCCATGGGCCTGAACCAGCTGTTCGCCTGGCTCGGCTACGGTGACGTCAAGCTCAATGGCACCGTGGTCGCCATCGCCGTGCTCGGCCTGGTGCAGGGGGCCTACGCCTCGGAAATCTTCCGCGGCGCCATCCAGGCCATCCCCTACGGCCAGATCGAGGCGGCGCGGGCCTACGGCATGCACGGCTTCGGCCTGTTCCGCCGGGTCACCCTGCCGATCATGGCGCCCAACGCCCTGGCCGGCATGGCCAACCTGTGGGTCAATCTGATCAAGGACAGCGCGCTGATCAGCGTGGTGGGCACCAACGAGCTGCTCTACACCGCCAAGCAGGCGGCCGGCTCGACGCGCAGCTACCTGACCTTCTACCTCACCGCGGCGGCGCTGTACTACCTGCTCACGGTGCTCTCCAACCTGTTCTCCGGCTGGCTCGAGCGGCGCTTCCGCCGCTGGATACCGGCGGTGTGAGGGGCGCGCGATGAGCGATCACTGGATATTCACCTATGGCAGCCTGCTGCTGCGCGGCCTGGGCACCACCCTGTCGCTGCTGCTGGTCAGCGCCGTGCTCGGCTTCGCCCTGGCGCTGCTGGTGGCGCTGGCGCGGATGTCGCGCAACCTGTTCGTGGCCAAGGCCAGCCTGGCCTTCACCAGCGTCATCCGCGGCACGCCGCTGCTGGTGCAGATCTACACCTGCTACTACGGCCTGGGCAGCCTGTTCGCCACCTACCCGCCGATCCGCAGCAGCTTCCTCTGGCCCTACCTGCGCGACGGCTACTGGTACATCGTGCTGGCGCTGGTGCTGTCGGTGGGGGCCTACGTCGGCGAGGTGGTGCGCGGTGGCCTCAGGGCCGTGCCGCGCGGCGAGCTGGAAGCCGCCGCGGCCTTCGGCATGCACCGCCGCCTGGTGCTCTACCGCGTGTGGCTGCCGCGGGCCATCCGCCTGCTGCTGCCGACCCTGGCCGGGGAGACGGTGCTGCTGCTGAAGTCCACCGCGCTGGCCTCGACCATCGCCGTGGTCGACCTGCTCGGCGCGGCCAACGTGGTGCGCGCGCAGACCTTCCAGGTGTACCAGCCGCTGCTGCTGGTGGCGGCCATCTACGTGTGCCTGACGTTCATCATCGAGGGCCTGTTCAACCTGCTGGAGGGGGCCACCCCGGTGCGCCGCGAGTCCACCGCGCCGCGCTCGCGCGCCGGCTTCCTGTTCTGGCGGCGCAAGGCGAAGGCCTAGGCGTAGGCGCCGCGGCGCAGGCCCTCGACCCAGTGGCGGCTGAGCTGCAGGCCGTCCTCGGCGCTGAAGGTGGTGGGGTTCAGGCACCACTCCAGCCACAGGCCGTCGAGCATGGCCGACAGGCCGATGGAGGCCAGGCGCGGGTTGGCGATGGCGAAGCCCTCGCTGCGCGCCAGGTCCGTGATGAGGGTCTCCAGCAGTTGCAGGTAGGCGCGGTAGCCGCGCTCGTGGGCGTCGTTGACCGGCGTGGAGTGGCGGATGAGGCTCCAGAACACCACCCAGGGGCTGAGCAGGTCGGGGTCGAGCACGCCGGGCGAGAAGGAGCCGACCAGGAAGGCGTCCAGGCGCGCGGCGGGGTCGATGCCGGCAGCGGCGACGCTCTCGCGCAGCGACTGGGTGACCTCGGCGGCGAGGGTCTCGTAGGCCTGGGCCACCAGCGCCTCGATGCTGCCGAAGTGGTGGTTGACCAGGCCGACGGCCACCCCCGCCTCCCTGGCGATGCGCCGCACCGAGATGCCGGCGTGGCCATCGGCGACCAGGCACTTGAGGCAGGCGCGCACCAGGTCGTCGCGGCGTTCCTCGGGCGTGGCGCGGCGGGCTTTCTGGCGGGGGCTGTCCACGCGGGGGAGTTCCTTGTGCGGGGCGCCGGGGCGCGGTGGGTGGAATCGATACTAGGGGGCGCCGGGCAAGTTTGCCACGCCCCGCGACGAGGGAGGAGGCAAGCATGATCGAAGACGTATCGCTGCGGGTGACGGGGGATTCCGGCGCGCCGCTGCCGGTACCGGCCTGGCGCATCGACGGCGGCCGGCCGGGGCCGCGGGTGCACCTGCAGGCCGGGGTGCACGCCGACGAGATCGCCGGCATGCTGGTGCTGCACCAGCTGCTGCCGCGGCTGCGCCAGGCGGTGGAGCAGGGCCGGCTCAACGGCAGCGTGACCCTGGTGCCCCAGGCCAACCCCTTCGGCAGCGGCCAGTTCCGCCAGGGGCGCATCCTCGGCCGCCATCACGAAGCGACGGCGCGCAACTTCAACCGCGGCTTCCCGGCCTCGGCGAAGGCCACGGGCACTGTGGACAACCTCACCGACTGGCAACGCCAGCTGGCCGCCCTGGCGGCGCCGGCGGACATGGTGCTGGACCTGCACACCGACGACGAGGCGCTGCAGTACCTCTACGTCCACGAGCGCCTGTGGCCGGCGGCACGGGACCTGGCCGCGGCGCTGCGCGCCGAGCTGGCGATCATCTGGGAAGGCGACAGCGACGGCGCCTTCGAGGAAGTGGTGATCGAACCCTGGCTGGCCGAGGGCCGCCTCGACGGGCGCCTGGTGGCCACGGTGGAACTGCGCGGCCAGGGCGACGTCAGCGATGCGCTGGCGCAGCAGGATGCCGATGGGCTGTGGGCCTTCCTCTGTGGGCGCGGGGTGATCGACGACGCGGTGGCGTTGCCGGCCTGGAAGGGCGTTGCAGTGCCCATGGGCTTCATGGAAACGGTGTTCGCCCCGGTGGCCGGGGTGCTGGTGTTCGAGCGCGAGCTGGGCGAGGTGGTGCAGGCGGGCGAACGCTTCGCCCGCATCATCGCAAGGCCGGGGGACGCGGAGAGCGAAGTGGTGCTGCGGGCGCCGCAGACTGGGTTGTTCGTCACCCGCTATCGCGACCGGCTGATCCCGCGCGGGGCGATAGCGGCGAAGTTTACCGGGTCGGCGCCGTCGAGCACCTGGAGCTCCGGGGCGCTCGACCCCTGACGCGCCACCGCTTTTCGTAGGAGCGAGCTTGCTCGCGAACCAGCCCCGCTGCGGAATCTGTTCGCGAGCAAGCTCGCTCCTACGAAGAGCACCGGCGGCATCACAGCCAGACGGCATTCCAGAAGGGGTAGTCGGCGACGCGTTTCACCAGGCCGGCCCGTAGTGGATTGGCGATGATGTAGCGGGTGACGGCCTTGAGGTCTTCTTCGCGCCGCAGTGCCCGGTCGTGGTAGCCGGATTGCCAGGCTTTTCCTGTTCGTCGCGAGGCTGCATTGATGGCGATAGCCGTTCGTGATTTGAAGCGTCGCATCGCGCGTTCCAGGCTCTCTTCCTGAAGCTGGAGCAGCCAATGGAGGTGATCCGGCATTAGAACCCAGGCCAGAGTCCTTAACTCCTCGGCATGGTGGATTTGCCGACAGACCTGGCAGGCGGTCGCC
This sequence comes from Pseudomonas sp. JH-2, assembly GCF_036231725.1. NCBI lineage: Bacteria > Pseudomonadati > Pseudomonadota > Gammaproteobacteria > Pseudomonadales > Pseudomonadaceae > Pseudomonas > Pseudomonas sp. JH-2. The sequence continues at coordinate 199,611 of NZ_JAZAQP010000003.1, forward strand.
CAGTCCTCGAAGAGACGCTCGCGATGGGGAGTGACCGTTGTGACCAGGTAAATCTGACCGGGTATGGAATGACGGCCCTTGCGCAGGTCCTTTCCGTGGAAGCCCATGGGGTGCTCCATGCTTGGGTGACGCTGGGAGCATGGCAGGGAGAGGTATCGGATTTATCCGGGAAGGGCGGTGTGTGGGGCGGTTCGCGAGCAAGCTCGCTCCTACAGGTCGGGCGTGGCACCTGCTTTTCGTAGGAGCGAGCTTGCTCGCGAACCCGCCTCAAACAAAAACGCCCGCACGAGGGCGGGCGTTTTCGCAAGGCACCGAACTCAGTGGTGTTCGCGGGTGGCGCGGAAGGTAATGTCCGGCCAGCGCTCTTCCATCAGGCTCAGGTTGACGCGGGTGGGGGCCAGGTAGGTGAGGTGGCCGCCGCCGTCCACGGAGAGGTTCTCGAAGGCCTTGTCCTTGAACTCCTTGAGCTTCTTCTCGTCCTTGCACTCGATCCAGCGGGCCGACCAGACGTTGATGTTCTCGTAGGCGCACTCGACCTTGTATTCCTCCTTCAGGCGGCTGGCGACCACGTCGAACTGCAGCACGCCCACGGCGCCGAGGATGATGTCGTTGTTGCGCTCGGGGAAGAACACCTGGGTGGCGCCTTCCTCGGCCAGTTCCTGCAGGCCCTGGCGTAGCTGCTTGGATTTCAGCGGGTCCTTCAGGCGCACGCGGCGGAACAGTTCCGGGGCGAAGTGCGGGATGCCGGTGAAGCCCAGGTTCTCACCCTCGGTGAAGGTGTCGCCGATCTGGATGGTGCCGTGGTTGTGCAGGCCGATGATGTCGCCGGCGAAGGCTTCCTCCAGCTGCTCGCGCTCGCTGGAGAAGAAGGTCAGGGCGTCGGCGATCTTCACGTCCTTGCCCAGGCGCACGTGGCGCATCTTCATGCCCTTCTCGTACTTGCCCGAGCAGATGCGCATGAAGGCGATGCGGTCGCGGTGTTTCGGGTCCATGTTCGCCTGGATCTTGAACACGAAGCCGGAGAACTTCTCCTCGGTGGGCTGCACCTCGCGCTCGTGGGTGGCGCGCGCCAGCGGCTGCGGGGCCCAGTCGACGATGCAGTCGAGCACCTGGTCGACGCCGAAGTTGCCCAGCGCGGTACCGAAGAACACCGGGGTCATCTCGCCCTTGAGGAAGGCTTCCTTGTCGAACTCGTGGCAGGCGCCCTGCACCAGTTCCAGTTCTTCGAGGAAGCGCTCGTAGAGATCGCCCAGGTGCGCGCGGGCCTCGTCGGAGTCCAGCTTGTCGATGACCTGGGTTTCGATGCGCTCGTGGCCGTGGCCGGGGACGTAGACGATGATCTTGTCCTGGGCCAGGTGGTAGACGCCCTTGAAGTCCTTGTAGCAGCCGATCGGCCAGGTGATGGGCGCGGCCTTGATCTTCAGCACCGCCTCGATCTCGTCGAGCAGCTCGATGGGGTCGCGGATGTCGCGGTCGAGTTTGTTGATGAAGCTGACGATGGGCGTGTCGCGCAGGCGGCAGACTTCCATCAGGGCGATGGTCCGCGGCTCCACGCCCTTGCCGCCGTCCAGCACCATCAGCGCCGAGTCCACCGCGGTCAGGGTGCGGTAGGTGTCTTCGGAGAAGTCTTCGTGGCCGGGGGTGTCGAGCAGGTTGATCATGTGCTCGCGGTAGGGGAACTGCATCACCGAGGTGGTGATGGAGATGCCGCGCTGCTTCTCCATTTCCATCCAGTCGGAGGTCGCGTGGCGGTCGGACTTGCGCGACTTCACGGTACCGGCGACGGCGATGGCCTTGCCCATCAGCAGCAGCTTCTCGGTGATGGTGGTCTTGCCTGCGTCGGGGTGGGAGATGATCGCGAAGGTGCGGCGCTTGGCGACTTCGGCGGCCTGGATGGTCATGGGTGCGTGCCTGCTGGATTCGGTGACGGCGGGCACGGACGGCCCGGAAAAGCGCGGGATTATAACCCAAAGCCTTGCGTCGCCAGCACCCGCGGCGACGCAAGGCCGGACTTCAATGCTCGTCCGCCGCCGGGCGTGCCTCGCCACGGTAGATGGCGCGCACCAGCGGGCCGATGGACAGGCCCTGGAGCAGGATGGACACCAGCACCACCACGTAGGTCAGGCTGAGGATCAGGTCGCGCTGCTCGCCCAGCGGCAGCGACAGCGCCAGGGCCACCGAGACGCCGCCGCGCAGGCCGCCCCAGACCAGGATGCGGATGGTCCCGCGCGGCACCTGGCGGCCGCCGGCCTCGGTCTGGCGCAGCACCAGGATGGCCGGGGCCACGGTGAGCAGGCGCGAGACCAGCACCGCGCCGCCGAGGACGAAGGCGGCCACCACGTGCAGCCAGTTGAACGGCAGCAGGAGCAGCTCCAGGCCGATCAGGGCGAACAGCAGGGCGTTGAGGATTTCGTCGATCAGCTCCCAGAACTTGTCGACGTAGCGCCGCGTCTCGTCGGACATGGCGTACTGGCGGACGTGGTTGCCGATGATCAGCCCGGCCACCACCATGGCGATCGGCGCCGACACGTGCAGGCGCGCGGCCAGGGCGGCGCCGCCGATGACCAGGGCGAGGGTCAGCATCACTTCCACCTGGTACTGGTCGATGCCGCGCATCATCAGGAACACCCCGTAGCCCAGGGCCGCGCCGAACAGCACGCCGCCCACGGCCTCCTGCAGGAACAGCCAGGCGGTGGCCGAGACGGTGGGTGCCTCGCCGGCCTGGAGGATGCCGAAGAGGATGGTGAACACCACCACCGCGGTGCCGTCGTTGAACAGCGACTCGCCGACGATGGTGGTGGCCAGCGGCTTGGGCGCGCCGGCCGAGCGCAGGATGCCGAGCACGGCGATGGGGTCGGTGGGCGAGATGAGCGCGCCGAACAGCAGGCAGTAGATGAAGTCCACGTGCCAGCCGAACAGGGCGAAGGTGTAGTAGGCCAGGTAGCCGATCACCGTGGTGGCGATCAGCACGCCGAAGGTGGCCAGCAGGCCGATGGGCCACTTGTAGTTGCGCAGGTCGCCCAGGTTCACGTGCAGGGCGCCAGCGAACAGCAGCGCGGGCAGGAACCAGGTCATCAGCACTTCGGAGAAGTCGATGCGGCGGATGATCTGCTGCATCTCCACCTCCAGCACCGGGTAGCCGGCCATCGACAGGCCCTGGGCGATGAGCGAGAACACCAGCGCCGTGGCCATTACGCCGATGGTCGGCGGCAGCCGCACGAAGCGGTAGTTCACGTAGGTGAGCAGGGTGGTGAGCGTGATGAACGCCGCGGCGAGGTCGAGCATGATGCAGGTACTCCTTGGCAAGGCAAGTGGGCCGGCCCCAGTGACCTATCCCTGGGTCGGGGGCACGCGGAAAAGGAACCGGATGATAACCGGATACGGCGGGCGTGTTGGCGAACGCCGGGGTTTTGTCCGACAGGGGCGGGGAGTATGGGTTCCTCCCATGGTCGGGGTTTCCGAGGCTGGTGCGCGAACTATCTCCAACGCAAGGTGCGTGGCGACGCTTCGGCTGAACCCCCGCCGTTGTCCCCGGTCTGTCAAAAAGAAGGGGGATGATCGGATCGATCCGAAAGTGCGTCCGATACCCCTGGAAACCCCGTGCTGTGCGGTATTCCGTGCATTTTGTCGAGTATCTAGAACAGTCAACCGGCCAGGCGACAAAGGGATTCGGGAAAGCGGCAATTTCTGGTTGAACTCGCGGACTTCAGGTCCTAAAGTTCGCGCCCGAACGTCCATGCTGGAAACGATCCATCCGGCTCAAGTACTGACGACGAGAGATCGCAGGTCGCGGACCGCGGTCGCGATACTCGGCGACATGCCTTGGGAAGTAGGCGAACCAAAGTGGGGAAACGGATTAGACGTTCAGCTTCACCCCTACGTATCCATGTGTTTTGCCATTGGGAGTCCCAACCATGTCCATCAAGGTCGAGGATTACTTCGCCCCTGAAACCTTCCAGCGCATGAAGGCATTCGCCGACAAGCAGGAAACCCCCTTCGTCGTCATCGACAAGCAGACCATCGCCAACGCCTACGACCAGCTGACCCATTGCTTCCCGTTCGCCAAGGTGTACTACGCGGTCAAGGCCAACCCGGCCACCGAGATCACCGAGTTGCTGCGCGACAAGGGCTCGAACTTCGACATCGCCTCGATCTACGAGCTGGACAAGGTGATGAAGACCGGCGTGGGCCCGGAGCGCATCAGCTACGGCAACACCATCAAGAAAGCCAAGGACATCCGCTACTTCTACGAGAAGGGCGTGCGCCTGTTCGCCACCGACTCCGAGGCCGACCTGCGCAACATCGCCAAGGCCGCGCCGGGCTCCAGGGTCTACGTGCGCATCCTCACCGAGGGTTCGACCACCGCCGACTGGCCGCTGTCGCGCAAGTTCGGCTGCCAGACCGACATGGCCATGGACCTGCTGATCCTCGCCCGCCAGCTGGGCCTGGTGCCCTACGGCATCTCCTTCCACGTCGGCTCGCAGCAGCGCGACATCTCGGTGTGGGACGCGGCCATCGCCAAGGTCAAGGTGATCTTCGAGCGCCTGAAGGAAGAAGACGGCATCGAGCTGAAGATGATCAACATGGGCGGCGGCTTCCCGGCCAACTACATCGCCAAGACCAACGACCTGGAAACCTACGCCGAGGAAATCATCCGCTTCCTCAAGGAAGATTTCGGCGATGACCTGCCGGAGATCATCCTCGAGCCGGGCCGCTCGCTGATCGCCAACGCCGGCATCCTGGTCAGCGAAGTGGTGCTGGTGGCGCGCAAGTCGCGCACCGCGGTGGAGCGCTGGGTGTACGCCGACGTGGGCAAGTTCTCCGGCCTGATCGAAACCATGGACGAGTCGATCAAGTTCCCCATCTGGACCGAGAAGAAGGGCGAGATGGAGGAAGTGGTGATCGCCGGCCCGACCTGCGACAGCGCCGACATCATGTACGAGCACTACAAGTACGGCCTGCCGCTGAACCTGGCCGCCGGCGACCGCCTCTACTGGCTGTCCACCGGTGCCTACACCACCAGCTACAGCGCGGTGGAATTCAACGGCTTCCCGCCGCTGAAGGCCTTCTACATCTAAGCCGTAGCTGGACCGAAGAAACCCCGCCGATGCGGGGTTTTTTCTTTTGTCCCGGCCAATGCCTTCCCGACTGCGCCGAGGGGCTTTTCGTAGGATGGGTTGAGCTTGCGAAACCCATGCGGTGGTGATGATGGGTATCGCTTCGCTCAACCCATCCTACGGGCGTAGTGTTCGCCGGAGGTGTAGGCGCGGCTTTTCGTAGGAGCGAGCTTGCTCGCGAACCGGGCTGGCACGGTGCCGGAGGGTTGGTTCGCGAGCAAGCTCGCTCCTACGAAGAGCACCTCGGCGCAGCCTACAGTTCCAGGAAGGCACGGGCGTAGGACCCTGTCCGCGATAGCCGGACGTATCGGCGTGATTCGCGGATTGCCCCAACACCGTGCCCATGTAGGAGCGCGCCCTGCGCGCGATTCGCGGGCAGGGCCCGCGCGGCCTCAACCCTCGTTGGCCTGGCGCACCTGGGCGGTGGCCGGTGCCTTGCCGGCCTTGGCCAACTGCTGGTCGCCCGTGGCGTTCTCCAGCGGCAGCTTGTCGAACTCGTGCAGGCCGTTCTTCGCGTAGGGGTCGCCGATCCAGCGCGGCGCCGCGACGAACTCGGGACTGACCAGGCTCTTGCCCGGCTCGTAGCCGTCGTAGTTCAGGCCGGCCAGGTCGGACAGGGTGTGGATCAGGTGCGAGCTGCTGTAGGGCCGCCCGCTCATCGCCTGCAGGTCGCGCGGGTGGGCCTGCTGCCAGCTCGGCGAGGTCCAGAGCAGGAAGGGGATGGTATACATCGGCCGCGTCGGGTCGCCCTCGTTGCGCCCCAGGCGGTCGTGCTTGCCGGAGCTGAAGACCTCCTCGCCATGGTCGGAGAGGTACACCAGGAAGCCGTTCGCTTCGCTGGCGGCGTAGCGCTTGATCAGGTTGGCGACCACGAAGTCGTTGTGCAGCACCGCGTTGTCGTAGGCGTTGTAGGTGTCCGCCTGGTCGTCGGAGAGCCCGGCCGGCACGCCCTGGCGGTCCTTGAAGCGGGCCGAGGCCTCGGGATAGCGGTAGCGGTAGTCCATGTGCGTGCCCAGCAGGTGTACCACGATGAGCTTCTTCGGCGCCGGGTCCCTGAGCACCTGCTCGAAGGGCGCGAAGATCACGTCGTCGTACTGGCGGGCGTTCTGGTTGCGCTGGTTGTTCAGGTAGAACTGCTCGTCCGTCTGCTGCGAGAAGGTGGTGAGCATGGTGTTGCGCTTGGTCATGGTCTGCTGGTTGGTGATCCAGAACGTCTTGTAGCCGGCCTGTTTCATCAGGTTGATCAGCGACGGGTCGGTGAGGAAGCGGTCCGGGTGCTGCTCGTCGCCGAAGGTGAGGATCTGCTGCATCACCTCGATGGTGTAGGGGCGCGGCGAGACCACGTCCCTGAACACCGTGAGGTTGCGGTCGGCGGCGGCCAGGGCGTCGAGGTTCGGCGTGGTCGGCCGGTCGTAGCCGTACAGGTGCATGTGTTCGCGGGTGGTGGATTCGCCCAGCACCAGCACCAGGGTGCGCGGCGCCTCGCCGCTGCCGTCCCGCAGGTTCTTCAGCGGCGGCAGGGCGGCGTTGCGGTCGAGCAGCTTCTGCATGTTGTCCAGCTGCTGGCGGTACTGCGCATAGCCCACGGCCAATTGCCAGGGCACCGCCGGCTCCATGCGCTGCTGCACCTTCTCCAGGGCCTCGGCGAAGCTGCGGTCCTGGGTGACCATCTGCTTGTAGAAGGGGTACGCCAGGTTCGCCGCCACCAGCAGCATGGCCAGGGCCACCCGGGCCGGCGCCGGCATGCGCAGCGGGCGCACGCGTCGCCACAGCAGCACCGCCACCGCCGTGTAGAGCAGCAGGGCCAGGCACAGCCAGGTGCTGAAGTACTGGCTGAAGTACTCGCTGGCCTCGGCCGTGTTCGATTCGAACATGACGAAGATGACGCTCTGCGAGAACTCCTGGTGGTAGATGCCGAAGTAGCTCAGGCCGACCAGCGAGGCCGCCCACAGCACCAGGCCGATCAGCGCCGCCAGGCCACGGGTGAAGCGCGGCAGCAGCAGGGCCGGGGCCAGCCACAGGCTGCTGAGGAAGAAGGCGTCGCGGAAGCCGGCGAAACCGGTGGTGCCGCTGAACAGGATCAGCGCCTGGGTGACGCCGGAGAAGTACCAGAAGAACAGCAGCAGCCAGCCCAGGCCGGCCCAGTCCACCTTGCGGGGGGAGGGGTTGGTTGCAGTCGACACGCTTGCCTCGTCTTGCAGAAGCCGCCCGTCCGGGGCGGTCAGTTGGGCAGCGAGCCTAGCGGGATGCGTGTGAAGAGCAGGGCAAGGGTGTGTGAAGAAAACGTCAAGATAGCGCTCACAGGCGCTTGAGGGCCGCAGCGAAGAGGTCGGCGTCGGCCGTCTCGCCGATTTCCGCGGCGCGTCGGTAGTAGGCCAGGGCCAGGCTGCGCAGCTCCGGCTGCGGCGCCCGCTCCAGCTGCTCGCGGGCCACCCGCAGGAAGTTCAGGTTGCCGCCTTCCAGGGCGCGCAGCAGCCAGTAGCGCGCGTCTTCCACCTCGCCTTGCTCGGCCAGCGCCGCGGCGTGGCTGAACTGGCCGCGGAAGTCGCCGGCGACGGCCGAGCGGCGGTACCACTCGCGGGCCAGCTCGGGGTTGCGCGGCACGCACAGGCCTTCCTCGTGATGGCGGCCGACCAGGTTCATCGACTTGGCGTGGCCGAGGTCGGCGGCGCGCCGGTACAGCGCCAGGGCATGGGCCGCATCGCGCGGCACGCCGCGGCCGGTGGCCAGCAGGTTGGCCAGGTTGTACAGGCCCCAGTCGAGGTCCACGGCCGCCGCGCGGGCATAGTGTTCGGCCGCTTCGGCGGGGTCGGCGGGCACGCCCCAGCCGTGCTCCAGGCAGCGCCCGAGCATGTTGCGGGCCATGGCGTGGCCGCGTTCGGCGGCGATGCGGAACCAGGTCACCGCCAGCGCCGGGTCGCGCTCGATGCCCTGGCCGTCGAGGAGGATCTGCCCGAGCAGCGCCTGGGCCTCGACATCGTCCTGGCGCGCGGCTTCGAGGATGGCCGCCGCGGCCTGGCGCGGGTCGCTGGCCAGGCGGGCGCGCAGCTGCTCCACCGAGAGCTCTTCGCGCCGGCGCAGGAGGAACGCCATGTCAGACCTCGACCCAGCGCCGCAGCAGGTTGTGGTAGGTGCCGGTCAGCTCGACCAGGGCCGGGTGCTCCGGCACGTCGCGGGTGAGCTTCTGGATCGCCTGGTCCATCTGGAACAGCAGGGCGCGCTGGCTGTCCTCGCGCACCAGGCTCTGGGTCCAGAAGAACGAGGCCAGGCGCGCGCCGCGGGTCACCGGCTCGACCTTGTGCAGGCTGGTGCCGGGGTACAGCACCAGGTCGCCGGCCGGCAGCTTCACGCGCTGCTCGCCGTAGGTGTCCTGGATCACCAGCTCGCCGCCGTCGTAGTCCTCGGGGTCGCTGAAGAACAGCGTGGAGGAGACGTCGGTGCGCACCCGCTCGCGGCCGTTGTGCACGTCGCGCACGGCGTTGTCGATGTGGAAGTCGAAGCTGCCGCCGCCGGTGTAGCAGTTGAACAGCGGCGGGAACACCTTGTGCGGCAGGGCGGCGGACATGAACAGCGGGTTCTGCCACAGGCGCTGGAGCATGGCCTCGGCGATCTCGCGGGCCAGCGGGTGGTCCTGGGCCAGCTGCAGGTTGTGCTTGGCCCTGGCCGACTGGTAGCCGGCGGTGACCTTGCCGTCGCCCCACTCGGCCTGTTCCAGGGCGGTACGGATGCGTGTCACCTCGTCGCGGGTGAACAGGCCGGGAATGTGCAGCAGCATGGCGGGGCTCGGTCAAATGAAAATCCGACGCCGATGATAGACATTTGCATTTGCAGCGTATAGCGGAGGTGGCGAACGGTCGCACGGGGCAAATGTAAATGTTGTAAATAAAGTGCGTCTGATAATATTTACTAATTGATACATATTCTCGTTTTGCACTAGATTTCGCGGCCTTCAGCAAGTCCCTGGGGAGGGAACTTTCGATGTCGCGTCAAACTGTCGAAGCCACCAGCGCTCCGCGCCTGCTGGTCTCCGCCGTCGGTGTGGCCATCACCGCCATGTCCGGCAGCCACTTCGCCCAGGCGGCGGAATCCACCGAGAAGAAGCCCGCGCAGGATGTGCTGTCGCTGGATGCCGACACCGTCGTCGGCCAGCCGGGCGAGGAAACCTACAACGTCCAGCAATCGGCCTCGCAGAAGTACACCGCGCCGCTGCTCGAGACGCCCAAGACCGTCACCGTGATCCCGCAGCAGGTGATCAAGGACACCGGCGCCCTGACCCTGGTGGATGCCCTGCGCACCACCCCCGGCATCACCTTCGGCGCCGGCGAGGGCGGCAACCCGGCGGGCGACCGTCCGTTCATCCGTGGCTTCAACGCCGAGAGCGACACCTTCCTGGACGGCATGCGCGACGTCGCCTCGCAGACCCGCGAGGTGTTCAACATCGAGCAGATCGAGGTCAGCAAGGGCCCGGGCTCGGCCTACACCGGCGCCGGCTCCACCGGCGGCAGCCTGAACCTGGTCAGCAAGACCGCCAAGCTGCAGGACTTCAACGACGCCAGCTTCACCTACGGTTCCGACCAGACCCACCGCACCACCCTGGACGTCAACCACACCCTGGGCGACAACGCGGCCTTCCGCCTGAACCTGATGAAGCACGAGGCCAACGTCGCCGGCCGCGACGACGTCAGCGTCAGCCGCTGGGGCGTGGCGCCGACCGTCACCTTCGGCTTCAACACCCCGACCCGCGCGACCCTCTCGTACTACCACCTGGATACCGACGACATCCCGGACTACGGCCTGCCGCTGACCAACGTCGACCGCAGCAAGCACAACCCGAGCAAGCCGGCATCGGTCGACCGCGACAACTTCTACGGCCTGACCCACCGCGACTACCGCCAGAGCACCACCGACAGCGGCACCTTCCGCATCGAGCACGACCTCAACGACGACCTGACGCTGTCCAACAGCTTCCGCATGGTCCGCACCACCCTCGACTACGTGGTCAGCAACCCCGACGACAGCCGCGGCAACGTCGCCAACGGCTACGTCTATCGCTCGTCGAAGAACCGCAACTCCACCTCCAAGGGCTGGGTCAACCAGACCGACCTGAAGGCCAGCTTCGACACCGGCTTCATCAAGCACAGCCTGGTGACCGGCCTGGAGTTCAGCTACGAGGACGTGCACAACCGCCCCTACGTGGTGAACCCGGGGGCGCCGGGCAACACCTGCAACGCCGCCCTGCTGGCCAGCGGCGACTGCACCAGCCTGGCCAACCCGACGCCCAAGGACCCCTGGACCGGCAGCATCGTCGACAGCCAGGCCTATACCGACACCGATACCAAGACCTCGGCCGCCTACGTGTTCGACACCCTCAAGCTCAACGAGCAGTGGGACCTGAACCTGGGCCTGCGCTACGACGACTTCGACACCGAGTCCAGCGGCTACAGCACCGGCGGCCGTGGCGCGGCGCCGGGCAACTTCAAGCGCGAGAGCAACACCCACTTCTGGAACTACCAGACCGGCCTGGTCTACAAGCCGCTGCCCAACGGCAGCATCTACCTGGCCTGGTCCACCTCCAGCAACCCCAGCGGCGAGACCGCAGGCGAAGGCGGCCAGGAAGTCAGCGCGGCCAACACCAGCCTGGACCCGGAACGCAACCGCAACCTGGAACTGGGCACCAAGTGGGACTTCTTCGACGAGGCGCTGTCGCTGAACGCCGCGGTGTTCCGCACCGACAAGACCAACGCCCGCGTCGCCGACCCGGACAACAGCTCCTTCCAGGTGCTCGACGGTGAACAGCGCGTGCAGGGCGTGGAGCTGGGCTTCAGCGGCCAACTGATGCCCAAGTGGAAGGTCTTCGGCGGCTACACCTACCTGGACAGCGAGATCCGCAAGTCGAGCACCAAGTCCGACGAAGGCAACCGCATGCCGCAGGTGGCTCCGAACAACTTCACCCTGTGGACCACCTACGAGCTGCTCCAGGACCTGACCATCGGCGGCGGCACCACCTACGTGGACAAGCAGTTCGGCAACACTGCCAACTCGACCTACATCCCGTCCTACTGGCGCTACGACGCCATGGCCAGCTACAAGCTGAGCAAGAACGTCGACCTGCAGCTGAACGTGCAGAACCTGACCGACAAGCGTTACTTCGACCAGGTCTACAGCACCCACATGGCCCACGTGGCCCCGGGCCGCACCGCGCTGCTGGGGGTGAACCTGCACTTCTGATCGCACGGCCTTCCGTGCACCCCGCCCGTTGCTCCTTCGGGCGGGGTTTTCTATGTTTGGCGCCCCGCGCCTGAGGTGAGAGCAAGGTGTTGAAGAAAGTCTGGTTCCAGCTGCATTGGTTCTTCGGCATAAGCGCCGGCCTGGTGTTGGCCCTGATGGGCGTGACCGGGGCGACCCTGTCGTTCCAGGACGAACTGCTGCGCGCCTTCAACCCTGCCAGCCTGACCGTGCAGAAGCAGCCCGGCGGCACCCTGGCGCTGGACGAGCTGGTGCAGCGGGTGGAAGCCGCCGAACCGGGCAAGAAGGTCTCCTTCGTCTGGGTCACGGTGGACGGCGACGAGGCCGGCCGTATCTTCTACACCCCGCCGCCGGGCCAGCGCCGCGGCGAGTCGCGCTACGTCGACCCCTACACCGCAGCCTTCCTGCCGGCGCCGTCCGGGGAAGGCTTCTTCATGTTCGTCATGCAGCTGCACCGCTTCCTGGCCCTGGGCGAGTTCGGCAAGCAGGTGACCGCGGCCTGCACCCTGATCCTCATCTATTTCTGCCTCTCCGGCCTGTACCTGCGCTGGCCGCGCAAGCTGCTCAGCTGGCGCGCCTGGCTGGCCCTGGACTGGCGCAAGAAGGGCCGCGCCTTCAACTGGGACCTGCACGCGGTGGCCGGCACCTGGTGCCTGGCCTTCTACCTGCTGGCCTCGCTGACCGGCCTGTACTGGTCCTACGACTGGTACCGCGGCGCGCTGTTCAAGCTGCTCGACGACGCCCCGGCCGGCCAGCAGCGCCAGGGCGGCCGCGGTGGCCGTGGCGGCGAAGCGCCCAAGGGGCCGCCGCTGGAAGTGGACTACAGCGCCCTCTGGAACACCCTGCGCAGCACCGCCGGCCCCGGCCTTGCGGCCTACAACCTGCGCCTGCCGCCGGTGGGCGGGCAGCCGGCCATGGTGTTCTACCGCCTGGACGACGCCGCCCACGAACGCGCCTTCAACGAAATGCGCATCGAGCCGAAGAGCGGCCGCCTGCTGGGCGACAGCCGCTATGCCGACAGCAGCTTCGGCAAGCAGCTGCTGACCAGCGTCTATGCCCTGCACGTGGGCAGCTACTTCGGCATGCCCGGGCGCATCCTGATGATGCTGGCGAGCCTGGCCATGCCGCTGTTCTTCGTCACCGGCTGGCTGCTCTACCTCGACCGCCGGCGCAAGAAGAAGGCCGCCCAGGCCGCCCGCGCCGGGCTGGGTGACGCCAGTGGCGGCGACGCCTGGCTGGTGGGCTACGCCAGCCAGAGCGGCTTCGCCGAACAACTGGCCTGGCAGAGCGCCGGGCAGCTGCAGGCCGCGGGCCTGGCGGTGCGCGTGGAACCCCTGGCGCGCCTGGACCGCCAGCAACTGGAACAGACGCGCAATGCGCTCTTCGTGGTCAGCACCTTCGGCGACGGCGAGGCCCCGGACAGCGCCCGCGGCTTCGAGCGCAAGCTGCTCGGCGAAGCCGCCGGCCTCGGCCAGCTGCGCTTCGCCATGCTCGCCCTGGGCGACCGCCAGTACCAGGCCTTCTGCGGCTTCGCCCGGCGCTTGCAGGGCTGGCTGCAAGGGCAGGGCGCGCAGCCGCTGTTCGACGGCGTGGAAGTGGACAACGGCGACGCCGCGGCCCTGCGCGACTGGCAACAGCGCCTGGCGCAACTGACCGGCACGGCCGCGCCGGCGCCCTTCGCCGCTGCGCAGTTCGAGCTGTGGAGCCTGGCCGCCCGCGAGCACCTGAACCCCGGCAGCCAGGGCCAGTCCACCTGGCTGCTGCGCCTGCAACCGCCGGCCGGCAGCGCCGCCGACTGGCGCGCCGGCGACCTGGTGGAAATCCTCCCGCAGCATCCCCGCGAGCGCGTGCTGGCTTGGCTGGCGCGCCTGGGCCTGGACGGCCAGGCCCGCGTCGAGGTCGAGGGCGGCAGCGTGGCCCTGGCCGATGCCCTGGCCGGGCGCGAACTGCCGGTTTCCCACGGCCATCTGGTCGGCCTGCACCCGCAAGCCGTGCTGGATGCCTTGGTGCCGCTGGCAGCGCGGGAATACTCCATCGCCTCGCTGCCCAGCGACGGCGCCCTGGAGCTGATCGTGCGCCAGGAACGCCACCCCGACGGCAGCCTGGGCGTGGGCTCCGGCTGGCTCACCGAATACCTGCAGCCGGGCGCCGGCCTGGCCCTGCGCCTGCGCCGCAACGCCGGCTTCCACCTGCCGGAGGACGACCGCCCGCTGCTGCTGATAGGCAACGGCACTGGCCTGGCCGGCCTGCGTTCGCTACTGCGCGCCAGCATCGGCGCCGGCCGCCGGCGCAACTGGCTGCTGTTCGGCGAACGCAACCGCGAGCACGACTTCTACTGCCGCGAAGAGCTGGAGGACTACCTGCTCAGCGGCGAACTGCAGCGCCTGGACGTGGCCTTCTCCCGCGACCAGGCGGAAAAGGTCTACGTGCAGGACGTGCTGCGCGAACGCACCGTGGAATTGACGCAGTGGCTGGAAGAGGGCGCCGCCATCTACGTATGCGGCAGCCTGGAAGGCATGGCCGGCGGCGTGGACGCGGTGCTGCGCGAAGCGCTGGGCGACCTGGCGGTGGAGGCGTTGCTGGAGGAGGGGCGCTATCGGCGGGATGTTTATTAGGGCGGCAGGCTGCAGGCTACAGGCGGCAGGCAAGAGCGAAGGGGCGGGCCCGGAATCATCCCCCGAAAACCGTGGCCGCCCGCACCGTAGGGCGCATAACGCCTACGGCGTTATCCGCCGAGGCCGTCGGGCACCGGCGTTCCGGCCAACGGCGGATAACCGCGAACGGTTATTCGCCCTACGGTCGAGCACGGACGTAGGACTTTGTCCGCGATAACCGGAGGTTCCGGCGCGATTCGCGGATGAGATCCTACATCACCGGCTGGCAGCGATTTTCGTAGGAGCGAGCATCTCGGCACGGCCTGCAAGACAGTTGCTCCTACGCCATCCCACCCGCGCGATTCGCGGATTGGTACCCAGGTGCCGCTGCGCTCTTGCCTGTCGCCTGTAGCCTACCGCCTGCAGCCGCCCTTCAGATCCAGAGAATGAACGCCAGGATCGCCCCGAAGAACGTCCACTTCTGCAGGTAGTACAGCTTGCGGTTGCGCTTCTTCAGTGCCTTGCCCTGCAGGCGGATCTTGTACAGCGTGCCGAAGGCGCGGTTGATGCCGCCGGTCTTGTCGCCGTCGTCGTTGGGCGAGGCCGCGGCGGCCATCACGTTGCGGCTGAACCAGCGGTTGAAGGCCTGCGCCCAGCGGTATTTCAACGGCCGCTCGACGTCGCAGAAGAGGATCACCCGGTCGTGCCCGGTGGTGTTCTCGGCGTAGTGGATGTAGGTCTCGTCGAACACCACGGCCTCGCCGTCCTTCCACGAATAGCGCTGGCCATCGACCTCGATGAAGCAACCCTCGTCGTTCGGGGTGAACAGCCCCAGGTGGTAGCGCAGCGAGCCGGCGTAGGGGTCGCGGTGGCGCACCAGGCGCGAGCCCGGCGGCAGCTCGGCGAACATCGCCGCCTTCACCGAGGGGATCTCCCGCAGCAGCGCGGTGGTCTGCGGGCAGACCACGTCGGCCGAGGGGTGGGCGTCGTCGTACCACTTCAGGTAGAAGCGCTTCCAGCCGGTCTTGAAGAAGGAGTTGAAGCCGACGTCGTTGTACTGCTCGGAGCGCTTGATGCTGCCGGCCTCGCGCAGGCGCAGGGCCTCGGCGCGGATGACTTCCCAGTTGTCGGTGAGCTTCTGCATCTCCGGGAAGGCGTTGGGCGTCAGGTAGGGGGTGTTGGGCACCTTGGAGAACAGGTACATGAAGCAGTTCAGCGGGGCGAGGAAGCTGGAGTGGTCGCTCAGCTGCCGGGACAGCTTGTGACGGACCTTGCCACGCACGTGCACATAGGCGATGCAGGCCGCGTAGGCCGCCAGGATCAGGGCTTTCATCTTCGATTCGATGGCTTTCGGCGGGAGGAAGCGGAGGATATTACTCCCCTGAATCGTTACTGAATATTCCTAAGACTAAATGATGGCCCTCTGGTTTACCCTAGGGATGTTTCCGGAACTCGCCGGCGAAGTCGAGGCAGTATCATGACCGATCAGTCAACCCGCATCCTGCTCAACTGCGACATGGGGGAAAGCTACGGCGCCTGGCGCATGGGCGACGACGTCCACGCCATGCCGCTGATCGACCAGGCCAACCTGGCCTGCGGCTTCCATGCCGGCGACCCGCTGACCCTCCAGCGCACCGTGCGCCTGGCGGTGGAACAGGGCGTGAGCATAGGCGCGCACCCGTCCTACCCCGACCTGGCCGGCTTCGGCCGCCGCCACATGAGCTGCTCGCCGGAAGAGGTGCAGGCCCTGGTGCTGTACCAGGTGGGCGCGCTGGACGCCTTCTGCCGCGCCGCCGGCACCCGCGTCGACTACGTGAAGCCCCACGGCGCGCTGTACAACGACCTGGTCCGCGACGACGCCCTGCTGGCCGCGGTGCTCGACGCCTGCGCGGCCTACCGCAAGGGCCTGCCGCTGATGGTCCTGGCCCTGGCCGACAACCGCCGCGAACTGGCCCTGGCCGATGCCGCCGACGTGCCGCTGATGTTCGAGGCCTTCGCCGACCGCGCCTACCTGCCCGACGGCCAGCTGGCCCCGCGGCGCCTGGCCGGCGCGGTGCACCACGAGCCGCAGCGCATCCTCGACCAGGCCCTGGCCATCGCCCGCGGCGAGCCCTTCCCGGACATCGACGGCAACCCCCTGCGGCTGCGCGCCGACAGCCTCTGCGTGCATGGCGACAACCCCGAATCCCTGGCGGTGCTGCGGCGCCTGCGTGGCCTGCTGGACGCCGCATGATCCGCGTCGAGCCCTTCGGCGCCGAAGCCCTGCTGCTGACCCTGGCCGAACGCCCGGACGCGCACCTGCCGCTGCGCATCGCCGCCCTGGCCGGACGCCTGCGCGCGGCCCTGGGCGAGCTGCTGACCGACCTGGTGCCGGGCTGGACCACCCTGCTGCTGCACTACGACCTGCGTCGCACCGACGCCCTCGACCTGCAGCGCCGCCTGGCGCCCCTGCTGGCGGGCTGGCCCGGCCCCGAGCCGGACGACGCCGCCGGCCGCCTGCACGAAATCCCGGTGTGGTACGCCGGCGAGGACCTGGCGGAAGTGGCGCGGGCCTGCGGCCTGGGCACCGGGCAGGTGATCGAGCTGCACTGCGCCCGCGAGTACCGCGTGGGCGCCATCGGTTTCGCCCCGGGCTTCGCCTACCTGGGCGAGCTGGACGAGCGCCTGGCACTGCCGCGCCGGGCCCGGCCGCGCACCCGCGTGCCGGCCGGCAGCCTGGCCATCGCCGAGCGGCAGACCGCGGTCTATCCACAGGCCTCGCCGGGCGGCTGGCACCTGCTGGGGCTCACCGCGCAACGCCTGTTCGATCCACGACGCGAGCCACCCTGCCCGCTGGCAGTCGGCGACCGGGTGCGCTTCCTGCCCATCGACGAAGCCGCCTTCCGCCGCGCCGGAGGCCGCCCATGAGCGGCCTGCGGGTGCTCAAGGCCGGGCCGCTGAGCCTGTTGCAGGACGCCGGCCGTCACGGCTGGCAGCACCTCGGGGTATCGCCGGGCGGGGCTGTGGATATCCATGCCGCGGCCTGGGCCAACCAACTGCTGGGCAATGCCTGGGGCACGCCGTTGCTGGAAGTGGCCCTGGGCGGCCTGCACCTGCGGGCGGAAGTCGATTGCTGGTTGGCGCTGTGCGGTGCGCAGGTGCCGGTTCGGCTGGATGGCGAAGCGCGTCCCGGCTGGTCGCGCTTCGTCGTGCATGCCGGGCAGGAACTGGAACTGGGCTTCGCCGCCAGCGGCCAGCGCGCCTACCTGGCGGTGGCAGGCGGCTTCCGCGTCGAACCGGTGCTGGGCAGCGTCGCCACCCAGCGCCGCGAGGGCCTGGGCGGCCTGCACGGCGACGGTCGGGCGCTGGCGGAAGGCGACCTGCTGCCCTGCGTGGCCAGCGGCGAAGCCTTCGCGCGCGGCGCCAGCGTGCCCTGGCCCTACGTGCCGGACTACCGCGAGACGCCCGTGCTGCGCGTGCTGCACGGTGGCGATGCGGACGCCTTCGAGCCCGGGCAGCGCGCGGCTTTCTTCCGCCGCGCCTGGCAGCTCAGCCCGCAGTCCGACCGCATGGGCGCGCGCCTGCACGGCGAGCCGCTGTGCGCGCCGCGCCGGCAGTGGTCGCTGGGCATGGTCCGCGGCGCCATCCAGGTGCCGCCGGACGGCCAGCCCATCGTCCTGCTGGCCGACCACCAGAGCATGGGCGGCTACCCGCTGCTCGGCTTCGTCCACCCCCTGGACCTGGGCCGTCTGGCGCAGTGCCCGGCCCACGCCGAGGTGCGCTTCGCCGAGACGACCCTGGAAGCGGCCCAGGACGAACTGCGGCGGTTCTACCGTTTCTTCCGCGGCTAGCGCGGCAGGTGCTGCAGGGGCAGCGGCGCCGATTCCTTGAGGGTGCTGATGGCGAAGTTGCTGCGGATGTCGCTCACCCCCGGCAGCTTCAGCAGGGTGCCGGTGAGGAAGCGCTCGTAGGCGCGCAGGTCCGGCACCACCACCTGCAGCAGGAAGTCCGACTCGCCGGAGACCAGGTGCACCGAGATCACCTCGGGCAGGTCGATCACTGCCTGGCGGAAGGCTTCGGCCTGTTCCTCGTGGTGGCGCTCCACCTTGATCCCGACGAACACCGTCAGGCCCAGGCCGAGCTGGTCGCGGTCCAGGTCGGCGCCGTAGCGGCGGATCACCCCGGCCTCCTCCAGCAGGCGCACGCGGCGCAGGCAGGGGGAGGGCGACAGGCCGATGGCCTCGGCCAGCTGCACGTTGCTCAGGCGGCCGTCGCGCTGCAGCGCGGCGAGGATGCGGTGGTCGTAGGCGTCCAGTTTGTGGTTTGGCATATCTGGCCAGCTTTCAGGATTTGGATTGGCAGATCATGCCAAAGCCACCTGAGCTGGCAAGCCGAATACGCAAGCACCTGCCCTGGCCTTCGGGCATAGAATCCTTGACCGGAATCCCTTCCTGCGGAGTGCGAACCATGGATTTCGGCGTCTTCCTGCTGGCCCTGGCGATGGTCTACCTGTTGCCCGGGCCGGACATGTTCCTGCTGTTGCACACCGGCGCCAGCCGCGGCGGCCGCACGGCCCTGGTCACCGCCCTGGGCCTGGCCACGGCGCGGGCCTGCCACGTGGCGCTGGCCGGCGCCGGGCTGGCCCTGCTGTTCCGCAGCGTGCCCTGGACCTTCGATGCGGTGCGCCTGGCCGGCGCGGCCTACCTGGCGTGGCTGGGGCTGCGCATGTTGCTGGCGCGGCCGCCGTTGGCGGGCATCGAACCTGTGGCCGAGGTCCAGGCGCGGAGTTGGCGGCGGGCCTTTGGCAATGGGTTGTTGACCAATCTGCTCAATCCCAAGGCGTTGCTCTTCTGTTCGGTGTTGTTGCCGCAGTTCGTGCGGCCGGATGCGGGGCCGTTGGCGTTGCAGTTTGGCGTGCTGGGGGCGGTGCTGGTGTTGGTGGGCTTGGCTTTCGACGGTTTCTACGCGCTGAGCGGGGCGCGGTTGGGGCGTTGGCTGGAGCGGCATGCCTTGGCGCAGCGGGTGCAGCAGTGGGCCTTTGCTTCCCTGCTGATCGGGTTCGGGGCTCGGTTGGCGTTGTTGAGGGAGGTGTAGGAGTGAGCTGGCTCGCGAAGGGATTTCGCCGGGGGTTGTGGGGTTGGGCGGGTTCGCGAGCAAGCTCGCTCCTACAAGAGGAGGTGGGTGTGTGGGGGTGTTGTGGATTACAGGGAGGCTCCGTTCCCCTCACCCCAGCCCTCTCCCGGAGGGAGAGGGGGCCGTTCGGAGTGCGCTGATAATTCGGCGTTAGCCGGACGCTGTGCTATCCGGCTGAAACCTTACCTCCAGCCGGCACGGACAAGCTCCCTCTCCCTTCAGGGAGAGGGAACGGGACCCAGCACGAGCACCACCGTCCCCGGCTACCCCAGAAACTGCTCCGCATGGTGACAAGCCACTTGCCGCTCATCCAGCGGCCGCAGCGCCGGCACCTCCACCTTGCAGCGCTCCGTCGCATAGGGGCAGCGCTTGTGGAAGGCGCAGCCGCTGGGCGGGTTGAGCGGGTTGGGCAGCTCGCCCTGGATCTTGATCTTCGGCTTGCCCGGGTCCGGGTGGATGGCCGGGGTGGCCGAGAGCAGGGCGCGGGTGTAGGGATGCAGCGGGCGTTCGTAGAGCTTGTCCGCCGGGCCCATTTCCGCCGGGCGGCCGAGGTACATCACCAGCACGTCGTCGGCCACGTGGCGCACCACCGCCAGGTTGTGGGAGATGAACACGTAGGCGGTGCCGAACTCTTCCTGCAGGTCCATGAACAGGTTGAGCACCTGGGCCTGGATCGACACGTCCAGCGCCGAGGTCGGCTCGTCGGCCACCAGCACCTTGGGCTGCAGCATCATGGCGCGGGCCAGGGCGATGCGCTGGCGCTGGCCGCCGGAGAACATGTGCGGGTAGCGCTGGTAGTGCTCCGGGCGCAGGCCCACCTGCTGCATCATCGCCTGCACCCGCTCGCGGCGCTCGCTGCGCGACAGGCTGGTGTTGATCAGCAGCGGCTCGCCGAGCTGGTCGCCGATCTTCTGCCGCGGGTTGAGCGAGGCGTAGGGGTTCTGGAACACCATCTGCACGTCGCGGCGCAGTTGCCTGCGCTGCTCGTGGCTGGCGCCCTTCACCTCCTGCCCGGCGATGCGCAGGGAGCCGGAGGTGGGTTCCTCGATCAGCGTCAGGGCGCGGGCCAGGGTGGACTTGCCGCAGCCGGATTCGCCGACCACCGCCAGGGTCTTGCCGGCCTGCAGTTCGAAGGACACGCCGTTGAGGGCGCGGACCTGGGCGTGGGGCTTGAACAGGCCCTGGGCGATGTCGTAGTGGCGGGTCAGGTCGCGGGCGGTCAGTACGGCTTCCATCAGACCACCTCCTTGAGGTTCAGCGGGTAGTAGCAGCGCACCGCGCCGCGGACGTGGGGTTCCAGGGCCGGGCGGGTGGCGCGGCAGTCGTCGTGCACGTAGGGGCAGCGCGGCGACAGCAGGCAGCCCTGCGGGCGGTCGTAGCGGCCGGGGACGATGCCGGGCAGGGTGGCCAGGCGCTCCAGGCCTGCGCTGTGCTCGGGAATCGCCTTGAGCAGCGCCTCGGTGTAGGGGTGGGTGGGCAGGTCGAACAGCGTCGGCACCTGGCCGATCTCCACTGCCTGGCCCGCATACATCACGCAGACGCGCTGGGCGGTCTCGGCGACCACGGCGAGGTCGTGGGTGATCAGGATCAGCGCCATGCCCTCGTCGCGCTGCAGGTTCAGCAGCAGTTCCATGATCTGCGCCTGGATGGTCACGTCCAGCGCCGTGGTGGGTTCGTCGGCGATCAGCAGCTTGGGCTCGCCGGCGATGGCCATGGCGATGGCCACGCGCTGGCTCATGCCGCCGGAGAGCTGGTGCGGGTAGGCGTCCAGGCGCTGGGCGGCGCCGGGGATCTCGACCTTCTCCAGCAGCTCCAGGGCGCGCTGGCGCGCCGCCTTGCCGCGCAGGCCGAGGTGCAGCCTGAGCACTTCCTCGATCTGGAAGCCCACGGTGTAGCTGGGGTTGAGGGCGGTCATCGGGTCCTGGAAGACCATGGCGATGTCCTTGCCGACGATGCGCCGGCGCTCGCGGCCCTTGAGCCTGAGCATGTCGCTGCCGTCGAAGCGCAGGGTGTCGGCGGTGATGCGCCCGGGGGCGTCGATCAGGCCCATCAGCGCCATCATGGTCACCGACTTGCCCGAGCCGGACTCGCCGACGATGGCCAGCACCTCGCCCTTGTCGACGTTCAGGTCGAGGCCGTCGACCACGGGCACGGCGTCGGCGCCGCCGAAGCGCACCGAGAGGTTGCGGATTTCCAGGAGGCTCATACGGCGGTCTCCAGCGTGTTGCTCTTGTAGGAGCGAGCTTGCTCGCGAACGGCGGCAGGGAGGAAAGGCAGGTTCGCGAGCAAGCTCGCTCCTACGAAAAGCGCAGTCTTCATCGGGGTCATCCTCACGCCGCGCTCTTGAGTTTCGGGTCCAGCGCGTCGCGCAGGCCGTCGCCCACCAGGTTGATCGCCAGCACGCTGAGCAGGATGGCCAGGCCCGGCAGGCTCACCACCCACCAGGCGCGCTCGATGTAGTCGCGCGCCGAGGCCAGCATGGTGCCCCACTCCGGGGTCGGCGGCTGCACGCCGAGGCCGAGGAAGCCCAGGGCGGCGGCGTCGAGGATGGCCGAGGAGAAGCTCAGGGTGGCCTGGACGATCAGCGGCGCCATGCAGTTGGGCAGCACGGTGACGAACATCAGCCGCCAGATGCCGGCGCCGGCCAGGCGCGAGGCGGTGACGTAGTCGCGGTTGACCTCGCCGAGCACCGCCGCGCGGGTCAGGCGCACGTAGGAGGGCAGCGAGACCACGGCGATGGCGATCACGGTGTTGAACAGCCCTGGGCCGAGCACCGCGACTATGGCCACCGCCAGCAGCAGCGAGGGCAACGCCAGCATGATGTCCATCAGGCGCATGATCACCGGGCCCAGGCGGGTCGGCGAGAAGCCGGCGACCAGGCCCAGCACCAGCCCCGGCAGCAGCGAGATGACCACCGAGCTCAGGGCGATCAGCAGCGACAGGCGGGCGCCGAAGATCAGCCGCGAGAGCATGTCGCGGCCCACTTCGTCGGTGCCCAGCAGGAACTGCCCGCTGCCGCCCTCCAGCCACACCGGCGGGGTGAGCAGGAAGTCGCGGAACTGCTCGCTGGGGTCGTGGGGCGCCACCCAGGGCGCGAACAGCGCGCAGAAGACGATCAGCACCATGAACGCCAGGCCGCCGACCGCACCCTTGTTGTGCGCGAAGGCTTGCCAGAACTCTTTCAGGGGCGAGGGGTAGACCAGGCTCGGGTCGCCGGCGGGAGCGTTTTGCATGGAATTCATCGCGGGCTCCTCAGCGTTGGTGGCGAATGCGCGGGTTGACCAGGCCGTAGAGGATGTCCACGGTGAAGTTGACCAGGATCACCAGGGTGGCGACCAGCAGGATGCCGTTCTGCACCACCGGGTAGTCGCGGCGGCTGATGGCGTCGATCAGCCACTTGCCGATGCCCGGCCAGGAGAAGATGGTCTCGGTCAGCACGGCGCCGGCCAGCAGCGCGCCGACCTGCAGGCCGAACACGGTGAGCACCGGGATCATGGCGTTGCGCAGGGCGTGCACGAACACCACCCGGGCCGGCGACAGGCCCTTGGCGCGGGCGGTGCGCACGTAGTCCTCGCGCAGCACCTCGAGCATGGCCGAGCGGGTCATGCGGGCGATCACCGCCAGCGGGATGGTGCCCAGCACGATGGCCGGCAGCACCAGGTGGTGCAGGGCGTCGAGGAAGGCGCCCTGCTCGTCGGAGAGCAGGGTGTCGATGAGCATGAAGCCGGTCACCGGCGGAATGTCGTAGAGCAGGTCCAGGCGCCCGGACACCGGCGTCCAGCCGAGGGTCACGGAGAACAGCATGATGAGGATCAGGCCCCACCAGAAGATCGGCATCGAGTAGCCGGCCAGGGAGATGGTCATCACCCCGTGGTCGAAGATCGAGCCGCGCTTGAGCGCCGCGATCACCCCGGCCAGCAGGCCGAAGGTGCCGGCGAACAGCATGGCCGCGATGGCCAGCTCCAGGGTCGCCGGGAACAGCGTGAGGAACTCGTGCCAGACGCTGTCGCGGGTGACCAGGGATTCGCCGAGGTTGCCCTGGGCGAGGTTGCCGATGTAGTCCAGGTACTGCTGGTACAGCGGCTTGTCCAGGCCCAGGCGGTGCATGGCCTCGGCGTGCATCTGCGGGTCGACGCGGCGCTCGCCCATCATCACCTCGACCGGGTCGCCGGGGATCATGCGGATCAGCGCGAAGGTCAGCAACGTGACGCCGAAGAAAGTGGGGATGAGCAGGCCGAAGCGGCGTGCGATGAAACTCAGCATGGTGGTGGAGCACTCCTCATCGCGCGGCTGCCCGCAGGGGTAGGGCGGGCGCCGCTTTTTCTTGTCACTTCACCCGGGTTTCGGCGAAGTTGTTATTGCTCAGCGGGCTGATGGTGTAGCCCTCGATGTTGCTGCGGCGCACATTGAACAGCTTAGGATGCGCCAGGGGAATCCAGGGGGCCTGTTCGTGGAATATCTTTGTCGCCTTTTCATAAAGTTCCTGCCGTTTCGACCGCTCGTCGGTGCGCCGGGCCTGCTGGATCAGTGATTCGAAGGCCGGGTCGCACCAGCGCGCCTGGTTTTCCCCGGACTTCGCCGCCGCGCAGCTGAGGTTCGGGCTGAGGAAGTTGTCCGGGTCGCCGTTGTCGCCGGCCCAGCCGAGCAGCGAGAGGTCGTGCTCGCCGGCCTTGGAGCGCTTGAGCAGCTCGCCCCATTCCAGCGAACGGATCTGCAAGGCGATGCCGACCTTGGCCAGGTCCGCCTGCATCATCTGTGCCGCCAGCGCCGGGTTGGGGATGGTCGGCGAGCTGCCGTTGCGGATGAACAGCGTCAGCTTCAGGCCGTCCACCCCGGCTTCCTCGAGCAGGGCCCGGGCGCGCTCGGGGTCGTGCGGCCAGTCCTGCAGGGCCTCGTTGTAGCCCAGCAGGGTGGACGGATAGGGGTTGATGGCCGGGGTCGCGGCGCCGGGGCCGAACACCGCGGCGAGCAGGGCCGGCTTGTCGATGGCCAGGTTGATGGCCTGGCGCACGCGCACGTCGTCCAGCGGCTTGTGCTGGGTGTTGAGGGCCACGTAGGTGGTCAGCAGGGCGTCGGTGCTGTCCACCTCCAGGCCCGCCTCCTTCTGCAACTGCGGCACGTCGGCGGGCTTGGGGTAGAGCGCCACCTGGCACTCGCCGCGGCGCAGCTTCTGCATGCGCACGTTGGGGTCCAGGGTGATGGCGAACACCAGGTTGTCGATCGCTGGCTTGCCGCCGAAGTAGTCCGGGTTGGCCTTGTAGCGCACCTGGGCGTCGCGGGCGTAGCGGCTGAAGACGAAGGGTCCGGTGCCGATGGGCTGGGTGTTGAGCTGCTCCGGCTTGCCGGCCTTGAGCAGCTGGTCGCCGTATTCGGCCGAGTAGATGGAGGCGAAGCCCATGGCCATGTCGGCGAGGAAGGGCGCCTCCGGGTGGTTGAGGGTGAAGCGCACGGTCAGGTCGTCGAGCTTGTCCACCGACTTGATCAGCTCGCCCATGCCCATGGCTTCGAAGTAGGGGTAGCCGCGCGGCGCCGAGGCATGCCAGGGATGTTGCGGGTCCAGGGCGCGGCGGAAGCTCCAGAGCACGTCGTCGGCGTTCAGGGTGCGGCTGGGCTTGAAGTACTCGGTGCTGTGGAACTTCACCCCCGGGCGCAGGTGGAAGCTGTAGGTCAGCCCGTCGGGGCTGACCTCCCAGCTTTGCGCCAGTGCCGGCACTACCTCGGTGGTGCCCGGGCGGAACGCCACCAGGCGGCTGAACACCGTCTCGGCGGCAGCGTCGGCGGTGACCGCGCCGGTGTACTGGACGATGTCGAAGCCTTCCGGGCTGGCCTCGGTGCAGACCACCAGGTTCTGCGCCAGCGCGGGGCCGGCGCCAAGGGCCAGGAGCAGGGGCAGGTAGCGCGGGACGGGCATTCCGTTTCTCCTACAGCAGGTCGAAGGGGAAGGTGCTGACCAGGCGGACTTCGTCGACGCTGCCGTCGACCTGGTTCTGGCTGGCCAGGTGCTTCATGTACATCAGGCGGAACCTGCTGCGCTTGAGCGGGCCGTCCTGGATCACGTAGGTGCCCATCAGGCCCAGCTCGTGGTGCTTCTCGCCGTCCTGGCCACGGACTTCAGCGTAGTTGCCGTAGGCGCCGTTGCGGTCCCCGTCGTAGTGGGTGCCGTCGATGTCCCAGCCCTTGGCGTACCACACCGCGGTGCTCAGGCCGGGCACGCCGTAGGGCGCGAAGTCGGTGCCGTAGCGCAGTTGCACGGATTTCTCGTTGGGCCCGTTGTAGTCCGACAGCAGCGAGTTGGCCAGGTAGATGGCCGAGGTTTCGTGCACGTAGTCGAAGTACTCGTTGCCGTCGACCTGCTGCCAGCCGAGCATCAGCGAGTGGGCACCACGGCTGAGGGTGAAGGCCAGGCTCCAGGTGTCGTTGTCGATGTAGCCGGCCTCGCGGTTGCCGGTGTCGAGGGTGCTGTAGAGGTTGAAACTGGTGTTCAGGGCCAGGCTCTGCGCATCGCCCAGGTCGTGGGAGAAGCCGAGGTAGTACTGGTTCCAGACGTCCTCGAAGTGCCCGCCGTAGGCCGTCACCGAGAGGTTGTCGGCGACCTTGTAGGTGCCGCCGAGGTAGCTGTAGCGGTCGCCCTTGACCTGGCGCGTGCCGTACTCGGTGGTGAGGTCCTCGTCGCCCGCCCCGGTGCGCGGGCTGGCGCGGGTGAAGCTGCCGCCCTGCAGCGAGAGGCCGGCCAGTTCCTCGCTGAGCAGGCCGACGCCGTTGAAGCTCGACGGCAGGGCGCGGTTGTCGATGCCGTTGAACAC
This sequence comes from Pseudomonas sp. JH-2, assembly GCF_036231725.1. NCBI lineage: Bacteria > Pseudomonadati > Pseudomonadota > Gammaproteobacteria > Pseudomonadales > Pseudomonadaceae > Pseudomonas > Pseudomonas sp. JH-2. The sequence continues at coordinate 225,483 of NZ_JAZAQP010000003.1, forward strand.
CGGCGTCTCGACCTGGAAGCGCCCGGCCTTGAGTTCGGTGTTGGAGACCCGCAGGCGCAGGTTGGCGATGCCCATCTTCGACCACTCGTCCACCGCCTCGCCGTCGCTGTGGGCCAGGGTGCGGTTGCCGCCGCCGCCGATCACGCCCTTGCCGCGCTCCAGGTTGATGGCGTTGAAGCCGGCCAGGTCCAGGCCGAAGCCGACGGTGCCCTGGGTGTAGCCGGAGCTGTACTGGAGGATGGTGCCTTGCACCCAGGCGCGGCGGCTGTGGGTGAACTCCGAACCGCCCTCCTTGGGGATGCGGAAGCCGAAGCTGTCGTGCATCTGCTCGCGGGAGAAGAAGTTGCGCGTGCTCAGGGTCAGCTTCTGGCCTTCGACGAAGCCGCTGGCGCCGGCCTGGCCCTTGTCCGAATCGTCCTCGGCGGCCCAGGCCTGGCCGAGCAGCCCGGCGCCGATCGCCAGGCCCAGTACGGTGGGTTTGATGTAGGGACACTGCATGGGGTTGCTCCTTCTTTCTTCTTCGTTGTTGTTCGAGACGGCAAACGCATCCCGCCGCGCCTGCCGGGGCTGGCACGCTGGGAGTGAGGCAGTGGCGAAACGAAGGGCCGCCCGGTCTGTGCCGGGCTGGCCTGCCCGCGGTGGGACCGCGGGCTGCGGCTAGGGCTGGTTGCCCACGCCGTAGAACGAGTTGCGCCCGAAGGGGCTGATGAGGAAGCCCTGCACCGACTTGCGCATGGGCTGGTACACGGTGGAGTGGGCGATGGGGCTGATCGGCAGCTGCTGCGCCAGCAGTTGCTGGGCCTGCTGGTAGAGGGCGACGCGCTGGGCGTGGTCGGTGGTCGCCTTGGCCTGCTTCACCAGCTTGTCGTAGGCCGGGTCGCACCACTTGGAGACGTTGTTGCCGTTGACCGCGTCGCAGCCGTAGAGGGTGCCCAGCCAGTTGTCCGGGTCGCCGTTGTCGCCGGTCCAGCCGAACAGGGCCACGTCGTGCTCGCCGGCGTGGGCGCGCTTGATGTACTCGCCCCACTCGTAGCTGACGATCCTGGCCTTGATGCCGACCTTGGCCCAGTCGGCCTGGATCATCTCGGCCATCAGCCTGGCGTTGGGGTTGTACGGGCGCTGCACCGGCATGGCCCAGAGGGTGATCTCGGTGCCCTCGGCGATGCCGGCCTGCTTCAGCAGTGCCCTGGCTTTTTCCGGGTCGTAGGCCTGGCCCTTGATCGACTCGTCGTAGGACCACTGGGTCGGCGGCATGGCGTTCACCGCCAGTTGGCCGGCGCCCTGGTAGATGGCGTCGATGATGGCCTGCTTGTTCACCGCCATGTCCAGCGCCTGGCGCACCTCGACGCGGTCCAGCGGCTTGTGGGTGACGTTGTAGGCCAGGTAGCCGAGGTTGAAGCCCGGCTGCGAGGGCATGTTCAGGTTCGGGTCGCGCTTCAGCGACTCAAGGTCCGCCGGGCGCGGGTTGAGGCTGATCTGGCATTCGCCGGCCTTGAGCTTCTGCATGCGCACCGAGGCGTCGGTGTTGATGGCGAAGATCAGGTTGTCCAGGCGCACGTCCTCGGGCTTCCAGTAGTCCTTGTTGCCCCTGAAGCGGATCAGCGCGTCCTTCTGGTAGCGGCTGAGCACGAAGGGCCCGGTGCCGATGGGCTTCTGGTTGATGTCGCTGGCCCTGTTCTGCCTGAGCAGCTGGTCGGCGTACTCGGCGGACTGGATGGCCGCGAAGTTCATCGCCAGGTTCTGGATGAAGGCGGCGTCGACCTCGTTGAGGGTGAACCGGACGCTGTGCTCGTCGAGCTTCTCCACCTTGGCGATGTTGCGGTCCAGGCCCATGTCGGTGAAGTAGGGGAACTCGGTGGGGTAGGCCTTGCGGAACGGATGGTTCCTGTCGAGCATGCGCTGGAAGGTGAAGACCACGTCGTCGGCGTTGAACGCGCGGCTGGGCTTGAAGTAGTCGGTGCTGTGGAACTTCACGCCGGGGCGCAGGTGGAAGGTCCAGGCCTTGCCGTCGGCGCTGGTCTCCCAGCTTTCGGCCAGGGCCGGCACGGCCTCGGTGCCGCCGCGCTCGAACTGCACCAGGCGGTTGAACAGGGTTTCCGACGTGGCGTCGTAGTCGGTGCCGGTGGTGTACTGGCCCGGGTCGAAGCCGGCCGGGCTGCCTTCGGAGCAGTACACCAGGGTGTTGCCGGCGAAGCTCGCCGAACTGGCCAGCAGCAGGCCGCCGGCAACCAGTGAATGCATGGAGTTACGACGCTTCATACGCATGCCTAACCTCGTTGTTCTTTTTCTGAGGGAGCCGTGCGCTGGGCGTTGTGGGCCTGCGCCGGCTCGGGCGCCATCGCTCCCCCGGAGGCGATGGCCGGATGCCGCCGGGGGTGGCCGGCGAACGTCGAACGCGAAGTTAAGTCAGGCTGAAATTAAGGTCAACTTAAATTCAGTGCCACTGCAAAAATCAGACGGATCCTGATAGTGGGGGAAGGACTCAGGTGCCCGGATGCTCGCCGAACAGCGGCATGGTGGTGACGGTCAGCACCTCGGCGGTTTCCTCGCCGGCATTGCGCAGGCAGTGGGGTTTGCCGGCATCGAAATGCACCGAGTCGCCGGGGCCGAGGGGATAATTGCGGCCGTCGATGGTGTAGACGATGTTGCCACTGAGCACGTAGGCGAATTCCGCGCCTTCGTGGGAAATCAGCTCGGACTGGTAGCCGACCGGCATGTTCATCTTCACCGCGTTGAGCTGGTTGCCGGGGAAGGTGCTGGACAGGCGCTCGTAGCCCAGCGGCTGGCCTTCGATGGCGTAGCGCACGCGCTCGCCCTGGTGGGTGTCCGGCTGCGCTTGCTGCGGCTGGTCGAACAGTTCGTTGAGCGGCACCCCCAGGGACCTGGCGATGCTGGCCAGGGAGGAGATGGAAACGCCGGTGAGGTTGCGCTCGGCCTGGGACAGGAAGCTGGCGGTGAGGCCGGATTCGCTGGCCACCTGGTTGAGGGTCTTCTTCGCGGCGCGCCGATAACGGCGCAGGCGCTCTCCGATTCGATCGACGGTCATTGGCTGGGCTCTTGGAGGATGCCGGCAGTATACCGGTGAAGAATCGCGGCGGAAGAGTGTCGGCAAGGTTGACAGGGGGTAGGCGCTTTCTTCGTGGTTTTAAGTGTGACTTAAAATTTGTTTGGCACGGATTTTAAGTAATGCTTAAATCCAGCCGGCATTTTTCACCACGGGAGCTGGGCGATGGCATTGGGCGTTGGGGGCCGCACCCCCGAGCAGGCACTGGCGGGGCTGCATGACATGAGCGGCGGCGTCGAGCCGATCGGGCTGGACGAATACCGGGCCCGCGTGGCCGGCCTGCAGGCGCGCCTGCGCGAGCAGGGCATGGCCGCGGCCTTCGTCGATGCCGGCAGCTACCTGCGCTATTTCAGCGGGGTGAAGTGGAACCCCAGCGAGCGCCTGGTCGGCCTGCTGGTGCCCGCCGACGGCGAGCCGCTGTACCTCGCCCCGGCCTTCGAGGAGGGCACGGTGCGCGACTTCCAGGTGCTGCCGGGGGCGATCCGCACCTGGCAGGAGCACCAGAGCCCCTACCGCCTGCTGCTGGACATGCTGGTGGAGCTGGGCGTGCCGGCCAACGCCCGCCTCGGCCTGTGCCCGAGCCTGCCGTTCGGCATGGTCGAGCGCCTGCGCGAGGTCGCCGGCGCCCTGCGCCTGGTGGACGCCGGCGCCGCCGTGGACCACGGCCGGCAGCGCAAGTCGACCGCCGAGCTGGCGCTGCTGCAGCGCGCCAAGGACATGACCCTGGAGGTGCACAAGGCTGCCGCCGGCATCCTTCGCGAAGGCATCACCGCCACCGAGGTGGTGCGCTTCATCGAGGCGGCGCACCGCCGCGTCGGCGCGCCCGGCTCGACCTTCTGCATCGTGCTGTTCGGCGAGGACAGCGCATTCCCCCACGGCGTGCGCGAGCCGCGCCCGCTGCGCGAGGGCGACATGGTGCTGATCGACACCGGCTGCCAGTTGCACGGCTACAACTCGGACATCACCCGCAGCTACGTCTTCGGTACCCCCAGCGACCGCCAGCGCGCCTTCTGGAACCTGGAGAAGGCCGCCCAGCAGGCCGCCTTCGACGCCGCCCTGCCGGGCGCCCCCTGCCAGGCGGTGGACGCCGCCGCAAGGCGCTGCCTGGAAGCCGGCGGCCTGGGCCCGGACTACGCCCTGCCCGGCCTGCCGCACCGCACCGGCCACGGCATCGGCCTGGACATCCACGAAGGCCCCTACCTGGTACGCGGCGACGAAACCCCGCTGGAGGCCGGCATGTGCTTCAGCAACGAGCCGATGATCTGCGTGCCCGGCGAGTTCGGCATCCGCCTGGAAGACCACTTCTACATGAGCGCCGAGGGCCCGCGCTGGTTCACCCGGCCGAGCCATTCCATCGACGATCCGTTCGGCCTGGGGGCGTAGCCGGCTGCGTGGGGTTGCCATTTCCCTGTAGGAGCGCGCCCTGCGCGCGAAATCGCGGACGGAGTCCGCTCCTACAGGTCACCGGGTGGCACGGGATTTTTCGTCTTCGTAGGAGCGGAACTTTTCCGCGATAGCCGGAGGTTCCGGCGCGATTCGCGGATGAGATCCGCTCCTACGCTACCCCACCCATACCATTCCCCTGTAGGAGCGCGCCCTGCGCGCGAAATCGCGGACGGAGTCCGCTCCTACAGGTCACCGGGTGGCACGGGATTTCTCGTCTTCGTAGGAGCGGAACTTTTCCGCGATAACCGGACGTTCCGGCGCGATTCGCGGATGAGATCCTACGCTACCCCACCCACACCATTCCCCTGTAGGAGCGCGCCCTGCGCGCGAAATCGCGGGCAGGGCCCGCTCCTTACGGGTTGTCGGGTGGCACGGGATTTCTCGTCTTCGTAGGAGCGGAACTTTTCCGCGATAGCCGGAGGTTCCGGCGCGATTCGCGGATGAGATCCGCTCCTACGCTACCCCACCCACGCCATTTCCCTGTAGGAGCGCGCCCTGCGCGCGAAATCGCGGGCAGGGCCCGCTCCTACGGGTTGTCGGGTGGCACGGCATTTCTCGTCCTCGTAGGAGCGGAACTTTTCCGCGATAGCCGGAGGTTTCGGCGCGATTCGCGGATGAGATCCGCTCCTACGCTACCCCACCCACACCATTCCCCTGTAGGGCCCTGCGCGCGAAATCGCGGGCAGGGCCCGCTCCTACAGGTTGTCGGGTGGCACGGGATTTCTCGTCCTCGTAGGAGCGGAACTTTTCCGCGATAACCGGAGGTTTCGGCGCGATTCGCGGATGAGATCCGCTCCTACGCTGCCCCACCCACACCATTCCCCTGTAGGAGCGCGCCCTGCGCGCGAAATCGCGGGCAGGGCCCGCTCCTACAGGTTGTCGGGTGGCACGGGATTTCTCGTCTTCGTAGGA